>NZ_JAAGPC010000002.1:0-173652 GCF_017104595.1 Burkholderia sp. Tr-20390
CGCGCCCGCGATCAGGTGGCGCGGCCATTCGCGCCGGGCCGGCCACGGCGCGCGCGAGACGAGCGCCACCGCGCCGAACAGCGCGGCGGTGCCCGCGAAACGCGCGAGCAGGAACAGGTTGGGATCGGCGTAGGGCTTGATTGCCCGCGCAACGATGAAGCCGGTGGACCAGAGGGCGACGAAAGCGGCGGCGACGAGCGAGGTCAGCATGCGTGGCGGGCCGCGACGCGGCCGGACAGAATCATGAAGTCGGCCAGTATCGGGGGAAGCGACGCGGCCGTCTTGTCGAATCCTGCACTCATGCCGCGTGCCGCGCAGGCGGCCGCCGGTGCCGGGAGAAGGCGGAGCGCCGCCCCGGGATGCGGAGCGGGCGAGCGTGAAGCCGCGGCGATCAGTCGATCGAGAACGTGTCGAGCGGCTGGTTGGCGCGTGCGTCGGTCGCGAAGCGCGCGGCGAGCTGTTCGTAGAGCCGGCGGGCCTCGTCGAGCGTCAGGTCGATCCAGTACGGATCGCCGGCCGCGTCGTTGAGACGTTCGGGCGGAAACTGGATTTCGATCACACTGCCTTTGCGATACATGGCGCGAGCCCCTTTGCTTGGTCGGTCGTTCGGCGAAGCGCAAAGTGTAGCAACCGGCGCCGCGCCGATTCGCGCGCGTCAGGCAATACAGAATTTCGCTTTCGGGAAACGCGGCCCGGCGGGTTTCCCGCCGCAGTCAAATGCCGGTCAAACGGCCGTAATACAATGGTCGGCTTACCCATAACCAGTCGCCTCGGGCGCACACGCGATGCTGGCGGAACAACGTCATCAATTCATCCTGTCGGAACTCGGACGGTCGGGCGCATTGTCGGTCGCGGAACTCGTCCGCTCGCTCGACGTGTCGCGCGAGACCGTGCGGCGCGACCTGAACGCACTGGCCGCACGCGGCCTGCTCGTGATGACGCACGGCGGCGCGCTGGCCGCGGATCGCCGCGAGCCGAGCCTGTCCGAGCGCGAAGCCGCAAACGCGGAGGCGAAGCGCACGATCGGGCGGCGCGCGGCCGAGTTCGTGCCCGATGATGCGTCGGTGCTGATCGACTCGGGCAGCACGCCGCATGCGGTCGCGCTCGCGCTCGCCGACCGGCACCGGCTGTCGATCTACACGAACGACTGGCGTACCGCGTTCGTGCTCGCGCGGCGCAACGGCAACCGCGTGACGCTGCTCGGCGGCGAGCTGTCCGACGACGAGGACGCCACCTTCGGGCTCGACACGATCCAGCAGCTTGCGCAGTACCACGTTGATTTCGCGTTCGTCGGCGCCGGCGGCATCACGCCCGACGGCGAATGCACCGACTACTCGCGGCTCGCGGCCGAGGTGCGCAGCCGGATGATCGCGGCGGCCGGCACCGCGATGATCGTCGCCGACCATTCGAAATTCGGCCGCGTGACGCCGGTGCGGATCAACGGCACGGCGGCGGCCCGCTATCTCGTGACCGAACGCGCGCCCGACAAGGCCGTGCGCCGTGCACTGACCGCGCGCGGGATCGAGCTGCTCGTGTGCGACTGACGCGCGTCCGACATACAAGGTTCATCGAACCGTCATCCGCAGGGAAGAACTGCCGTCAAGACTGACCCATTCACCTCGACCGGCCGACAGGCCAGGGAGCAACGAATGACCGTCAGCGTGCGCAGCTATCTTTCCCCCACTCTGGTCCTGCTGGCCTTCGACTGGCCCGATGCGGCGTCGCGTTCCGATTTCCTCGGCTTCGCGATCCGGCGCACGCCGGGCTTCTGGTCGGCCGACGGCAAGACGCGCGCGCCGAACAGCTGGCTGCCGAACCGCCTGACGTTCGATGGCCCCGCCGCACACACGCAGGGCGATGCGCCGACCGACCAGGCGCCGATCCAGAAATTCATGTGGTGGGATGCACGCATCGATCCGCAGGATCGCGGCGCGGCGTTCCGCTACGACGTGTATCCGGTCGTCGGCACGCCGGCGAACCTGCAGGTGCTCGACGCGCAAGCCGGCGTGTGCGACGTCGTGCTGCCCGCGCACATCGAGGACGGCATCGGCACGTGGTTCAACCGTGCGGTGGTCAGCTCGCAGGCCTTCGCGAGGCAGGTGGCGGCGCTGGGCCTCGCGCCGAATGCGGCGCCAAGTGCCGCGCAGGCGCTGAAGCTGCGCACGTGGCTCGCGAACGACATGGAGCAGGTGTTCGCGGAGATGCTCGACCCCGCGTCGCGTGCGGCGTCGGCCGTCTATCACCTGACCGACACGCTGTGGGCGCTGCCCGCGTTCGAAGCGTTCGGGCGCCAGCACGGCGAAGCGTCGCTCGCGATCGTCTATGACGCGCACACGACGGCGCGCAAGGGCAAGCCGCTGCTGCCGTCGCCGAACCAGCCGGCCGTCGACGCGCTGCAAGGCCTCGCGACGCTCGCGCCGCGCGACAAGACGCACATCATGCACGACAAGTTCATCGTGACCGATGCGTCGTCGAATGCGGCGCCCTCGCGCGTGCTGACCGGTTCCGCGAACTTCACGACCGAAGGGCTCACGGAGCAGGCGAACGTGCTGCATGCATTCGACTCGCCCGCGCTCGCCGCGCTGTACAACGATCGCGCGCGTGCGCTGGCCGGGAATCCGTCGATCGCGGAGACGGCGAAGCTGTCGCCGGGCTGGTCGGAACCGATGACGATCGGCAGCGCGCAGGTGCGGCTCGCGTTTTCGCCGGAGCCGGCGGGGCAGCGCACCGAGATCGACACGATCGTCGCCGCGATCGCGGCCGCGAAGCATTCGGTGTCGTTCTGCCTGTTCATGCCGACCGACGCGGCGCTGCGCGACGCGTGTTTCGCGGCCGGCGACCGCGGGCTGATGATGTTCGGGCTGGTGAACAAGATCAACGTCGGCAGCGCGACGAAGGCCGATGCCGGGCAGCAGGCCGGCCAGACGCTCGATGCCGCGACGCTCGCGAACCTCGAGCTATATCACCGCAGCCGCGACAACCACGACGTGATCGATGCCCAGTATTTCTCGCCGGCCACCGTGCCGCAGGGTTTCGAGCCGGAATTGCGGTTGTTCCCGGGGGAGCCGGCGCCGGCTTTTCCGCCCGTCGTGATCCACCACAACCGTAACCGTGATCTACGTGTTACAACGCCAAGTGCCCGACCTAGTGGGCGTACAGCCAGAGTAACACGTTCGACTGTTACTGCGTAAGTTGCTGATACATCGCATCGAGGTGACGGCGGTTGTATCCCAGGGCGCCAGTTGCGGCTGCAGTCTGCTTGGTGCTGCCGTCGCCAGTGTAGGCTGGTTGTTTGCGACCAAATATCATGTGCGTCGCATTGTATGACTGGAACTGCGACTAGACTGGCTCAACATCGACTGAGACGCGACTGACACTGTAGCGCGTTACGGATATTCCTCGAGCTTTTTCTGGAGCGAACAGAGCTAGGTTTATGCCAGTGCTGACGGAACTGCGGAAAATGACGCCGTCATAGTTGTTTTTCTTGATGAACTCACACAGGTATTGACTGGGGATGTAGTCGATGGCGGCACTACGAGGGAGGACAGGGCGTGTCAACTCATCGCCTAGCCGCTCTAGAAATGGGATGTCTGCACGTAGTTGCCCGATAGCGCTTGCATCGGCGAGAACGAAAGGAGAGACGAGCTTGCGCGGATCGCGTAGATCTACGGCAGCTAGTGGCTGATCTACTCGAAATTCCGCCACGCACGCGATCTCGCCGGTATGCGGCCGAACCTCTGCCGCAGCAGTTTCCGGCACTGAGCCGAGGTAGAGATACGGAATTCCCGCTGGATTGGCGCGCCCATGCGTCGCATACCGTTTGGGCGGTGCTCCCATCTCGCCGATTGGATAAGGTGCATCATCGGCCATGATGCGAGCTCGAAACCATACTTCTGGCAGCGGATCAGCGAGCAAATGTGAGAGAAGCTCCCGCAAGCGATCGGTGTCGAGAGCCTCGTCCAGAAAGTAGCGATTTTTGTAGAGCAGTTCGTCTCTTAAGGTTTCCCATCGAACCAAACCCTCGCTCTTATAAGCCGGCGATGGCGAAAACGGTCTTCTGACAATTTCGCCATCGTCGAGAATCTCGCAAAGCAACGCCTTTGCGTGTACCAAATCCATCCGTGGATGAGTGAACAATCGCCAATCCTCTTTCATCCACTCGACGAGAGATTTTCCTTCCCCATTTGGCTCATACACGCTTGCGAGCATTTCAAATACAGTAACGAGCTGACCTGGTTCAACGAGGTCCACGTCCGTCGATTCGCAAAAGTCGCACTTTCCCCGGGTCGGATTGAGCGAAGGGATAATGTTTTTGCTGAGTCCGCGATCACCGAAGCACTCGGGACAACACCGGGCAGGCATAGTTGTTGGTCTAGGAAAGGAAATTGGCGAGCGTTTCGAGATGATGCTTCATCGACAGCTTCTTCACGTAGCCAAGCCCCGGGAAATGCTTCTTGGAATGAAGCTCTCTAAACTCATCAATAGCACTGCCCTCAAACAAATTCGATGTCCCTGAGTCGAGCTTCGTGATGAGCTTTTCAAGGGCTTGTCCGAACTTCCCGGCAGGATCTGTCGGCGTGTTGTTGGTAGTGGAGAGAAAGTGATAGACGTACATCACATCGTCCTTGTCAGAATCGATGTAGGTGAGGTGGATTGCCACCGCATAGGCAGGCCCCCCGCCTTCACTGTAGTCGTCCCCGACCGTGAGGAAATCGCCGAAACCATTCATGCCGTCTTCTTCGAATGTAACATGAAGATCGGAGAATTTCTCTACCTGCGGGTAATCAGCATTCTTGCGACGCTCGAATCCGTCACGTAAGAGGATACGCGTACCGCGCTTGAAATGCCTCCAATATAGCTTGCCGCAATGCTTCTCGATAAAAATGTGCTGCGTATTCACGATCGCGTCACCGAGCATTTCTGCAAGTGCCTTGGGCTCGGTAAAGCCCGCATGAACGAATACAGGCTGATGGTCTCTATGTGCTTCGAAGAGTCTGAGCGCATCATCGACAGACATCCCGTCTTTGAGCAGGACGCCAGCGGCGATGGCTGCATCGTCCTGGAAATTGGTTTCCAGTAACTCGGAAATGTCTGCGCCATCGTCCGCATGATCACCATAATCCGGGTTGATGATGACAATCGCCTTGCCATTCGCGGTGCCGATTGCACTGAGTGCTCGTTCTAGGCCACTCAATGCCTCTTTTACTGGTTCGATGATCGGTACGAAATCCGATCTGGCTAGCAACTCTGCCGTTTCGCGAATCACCAAAAGTTCGAACTGCTTCCCTCGGAGGTATGGGTAATACATATTCTCGTTATGCCCAAGTCATTGCCTCATCAAGCGGGGTATGTGCCGCTTTAACTAGGCGTTCATGATCCGCGCGACGCACCTGAATTGACAGTGCCGCTGGCTGGAGTGAGGCGGGTAATTGGTCAACCAGTGAACTCAGTGATGCCAAATTGCGCGTTTTCTTCAATGTACATACCATTTGATTGTGCACATCAGCCGGTGCCAGGGTTGCGAAACACTCACGCATGGCTCCCCAAAGCATGGTATTCGGGACGTCTGGAACTGGAACGTGCAAGTTCCTCAGTATTGTACGCGCTTCGGCGGTCCGTAGAGATTCGAAGATTGTAATTGGACATACCAGATCAGGACGTTCAGTCGCTTCACGAATAGTAGAGATTCGATCCCAGCGTACGAGGCTTAGTACACCAACTTCCGGTGGCGTGCAGTCGATAATTTCTTGGACGTGGGCCTCACCGGCAATCACATAGACTTTGGCAAAAACCTTTCGATAGTTGGAAATCTGATTTTCCAGTCGAGTGAGCGAGTCGCGGTCGGACTTGATCTCGTAGACGGTGGCCGTACCGTTCAGAATTGCCAGATCTGCTTTGCACGAGCCGGCACGGAACTCGGTCAGCATGCTCGCCGTGTTCAGGGAGTGTCGACCAAGTAAGATATTGTGCGTAAGGGCAGCACGATAAACATATTCATCGCGTATACCCGCTCGCCGTAGGATCGAAAATGCTGCATCAAATGCCGCGCCAACAGTTCTTACGGCCGCTGAATTCTGATTTAACAGACCTGTTTCCGTAAGCAACTGCGTGAAAAGGGGAGAGTAGCCTTTACGGGCCATCTCACGGAACACGCTGGACGAGAAGAGGCGAGACAGTGCTGACAGCTGTGTTGCGTTTGGTATCATGATTCTCCCGAGCCCAGTCCTGTCCCCGTTTAAGCTTTGCAAACTCCAATCCCCGCGGATATGTTGGTGCAAGAAATGTAATTTAATGATTTTATACTATTTTCGGCGTTGGCCAGTGAGGTTGCCGCGGCGAGCTAGAGGGTAACGTACGTACCTGGTATCGGTGGTGGTGTGGGTTGCAAGTTTGACTCGAAGCGTACGAACATGGCCACCGCGGACTGGCTAGGCTACCGCATTGCGCGCTGGTCGTCTGTAGGGTTCCCGCCCGCGCAGGTTGTCTTGCCATTACTTGCGAGGTCGGACCCTGGGGCGACCGACGTCCTCCAGCTACAATCGATTCATTTTTAGATCAATTCGATTTGCATCAAGAGCCCGGAACAAACCGTGATCGACTTGGATACTGACAATCAGGCGCTTGCCGATACTGTTGAGCGAGCGCAAGCGTTCTTGGCCACACCGCCCCAGAAGAGAGCAACTGACGATTGGTGTCGCTACCTGCGTGACGATCGCGATAGCCGAACGTTCTTCGATGCGACGCCAATGACGCGGTCGACGGTTTTCAGCGTGAAGGTCGCGGAAGCGGTCGCAAAGGCATACTTGGCCTGCGCCGAGGCGAAGGACGTGGAGGCGGCACCGACTGTTGCTCAAGTCCGAAAATTGCAGGCCTCCGCGTTTGCTTTTGAGGCGGACCTCGATTCTGCTGGCTCGTGGGTAGTTGCGGATCGGAGCGATCCGGCTTTTCGAGAACCGCTTCGTCGAATTTGCGCGGCGCCGTCACGGGTACCACCGAGAGCGGCAGGTCGGCTGCCGCTCGCCGATCGAAGAGCATTCGTTCTACACCTCGCTCAGTCGTTGTACGTGCTAAGTGGCGGATTCCCGACAAAATTCCTAATGGTTGCCGGGGTTCTTGCTTGGGAGGAGACCAGTGATCGCACAATCCGTCAGATTCTCACGCCGGCGGTAAGGGAAACAATCATTGCCCAAGCAGCGATAGACCGAGCGGCCAGCATTGCCGGTGAAAACGCGACCCATCTGCTGATCAACCGAGTCAGTGTGAAATCAGTGTCAAACCAGTCGGGGGCAGTTGACAACCGACGGGATGACGAAAAGGTCGCCGAAGCAGTGCGGTTGCTTGGCGCACTTACCGATCGCACCGCTGCGACCGTTATGGTGGCGATGGTCATGGAACAGGCTAACGAGTTCGGCATTGTGCCGACAGCACTTTAACGAAGCTCCGGATGAAATAGGTAAGCTTTCGCCTTCCAATTCATCCGGAGGTATCCTCTCCTTAATGTTGCGAGATTGAGGTAGTCGGGTTTCGGCAAAGTCAGACGATTATGTGTTCATGCTCACAACTAGAAGGAAAAGCATGGCCAGAATCGATGCAGCAATGTTTGCGGTGGCACTGACGACGATCTTGAACCGTCACCCGGGCAATAGCGCACAGCGGCAGCGCGAACGCTTGCTGCTCGCGCTCTTGGACTTCGGCAGCGTGACAACTGTCGAAGCGATGCGTTTTCTCGACATCATTGATCCCCGTGCACGAGTGTATGAACTTCGCAAGAGCGGCTATCGAATCGTGACAATCCCGGTCGCCCATGCGACGGAGTGCGGTGTTATTCACGTCGTCGGCAACTATGTGCTGCGTTCGATGACACCGCAACAATCGACGCCCCGCGGGGGCATCTGGTTGCAATTGAATCTTCCGATCAGCATGATCTGATCCGTTTCCCTCTATGAGAAGGAGGGGCAAACTTCGCGAGTAACGCTCTTGATAGATCGTTGTATCCCATCGATGTGGTGAAAACGCGTGAGCACGAATACCGACGCTACGACGGGCTGACAAAGGTCTCGACGAACAGTTCGTGCACGCGACTGCGCTGCGCCATGCGCTCGACGTCCACATGCTGGGCTCGTTCCCGGTGGGCATACAGGCAGGACCGCGAGACGTCGAACACCGCACAGATCAACTCGACCGATTCGCCTCCGCAGATCTGGTCGATTACTTCGTACGTTCGATGCCTTCCGACATCAAGAGCGCGGTAGCCTTCTTTAAAATGGCCTTCTCGCACTCGAGGCATTCGACACGCGCCTCGAGTTCCCGGATACGTTGCTGATCCGGGGTGATGACTTTGCCCTGCAGCGTGACCCCTGGCGCTCCATCTGCAACTGCTGCACCCAGCGACGCAGTACCGACTCGCCAACGCCTACCGAGCGGCTCGCTTCGGTAAAGCTATAGCCCTGGTCAAGGACGAGACAGGCTGCTTGTTGTTTGAACTCGGGGGAAAACGAACGACGTTGCTTCGACATCAGATACCTTTCCATGGCGAGCGTTCTCGCCTAAATCAGTGTCCGGATCGATTAGACTTCGTATTTCGCACCAAGCGGGACACTGATTTCGCAGCAAGCTGGACAGCGATTTCACACGACGCTAGACAGTAACGCTCTGATGTAGCGACGCGGGTTAACCGTGGCACGCTCAACGATTTCGTCGAGAGGCCACATGGGATATCCAACGTTGACCATGCGTAAAATTCGTGAAGTGCTGCGCCTGCATTTCGACTGCGGGTTCAGGCAGCGTGAGATTGCGCGGGCAGTCGGCGTCTCTCCGACGACTGTCGGACAATATGTGCGGCGCATGGCGCGCGCAGGGCTTTCCTGGGCGGTGTCGGCGACGCTGTCCGACGACGAATTCGAGGCACGGCTGTATCCGTCACCACCACAGGTCGAAGGGCGGCGGCCCGAACTCCACTGGCATACCGTTCGTCGCGAACTCTCGCGCAAGGGCGCCACGCTCGATCTGCTGTGGAACGAGTACAAGGCCGAGCATCCGGACGGCTACCCCTACACGTGGTTCTGCACGCACTACAGCCAGTGGGCCAACTCGTTGCCCCTGACATTACGACAGACACACGCTCCCGGCGAAAAGCCGTTCGTTGACTACTCCGGAGACAGAGTCGCGATCGTCGATGCAGCAACGGGCGATATCCGTGAAGCGGAGCTCTTCGTCGCGGTACTTGGCGCGTCGATCTGCAGCCCATCCTGTTTTTCGAAGACTCGAAAGTCCGGCGCTAAGGGGGCGTTCATGTAGACAACTTTGCTTCGGTCTACGCCTTCGGCGTAAGTTTCGACGCATTGCCGAGCAGATTACGCAACACCTGGACTAGCCACGTAAAGTACGAGACCAAGTCGAGCTTGGCCTATCCTGCGGTAGGCGACAGCGGGGCAAGATTGACGGGGGGCGGGTGTGGTGCAGCTCATTAAGCGAAATGCTCTTGAAATCGGAAAGATTTTTAACGAGGAGTTCTTGATATGCAAATAAATCGATCTGATATGGCTGATCTGATCTATTTCCTGGCCATTGCTCGTCAAAGGAGTTTTAGTCGTGCCGCGATAGAGCTCGGAGTGAGCGCTTCGACACTGAGCCATGCATTGAAGGGTCTCGAAGCAAGACTGGGCGTTCGTCTACTGAACCGTACGACGAAGAGCGTCACACTGACCGCTGCGGGAGACGCGTTGGCAGCGTCGATCGGCATGCCTTTCGAAGCGATCGACACGGCTCTGGAGACCCTGAATCGCTTCCGGGACGCGCCTACGGGCCGCATTCGGGTCAATGCGGCCGTCGAGGCTTCGACGTTGCTGTTGGCGCCCATCTTGCCGACATTTGTCGAGCGCTATCCCGACGTGGAACTGGATATCGTTGCGAGCAACCGTTTGGTCGACGTGACGGAAGGCGGCTTTGACGCAGGTATTCGCTACGGCGGCACGGTGCCTGAGGACATGATCGCGCAGCGCCTTTCGGCCAACATACGTTGGGTCGTTGCAGGGGCGCCCGACTATCTTGGTCGCTTCGGCGTTCCCAATCACCCCAATGATCTGCTCGAGCATCGCTGCATCAGCAATCGCCTTGGCGACGATCGAATTTACCGATGGGAATTCAAGCGGGGCGATGAGAACCTCGAAGTGGCGGTGCCGTCGTCATTGACGGTTGATCATGCTGAAACAGGACTCGTCGCTGTACTCGGCGGAGCGGGGTTGATGTACTTTCCCGAACCGTTCGTCGCGACGTACGTGAGGGAGGGGAAACTGCGTCTCGTGCTGAACGACTGGGCGCCGTCCGAGCCGGGTTTCTACATTTACTATTCGAGCAGACGTCAGATGCCGACCGGCCTACGCCTATTGATCGATCTTGTCCGCGAACTTCAACCACTTGGATTGTGACCGGTGCCGGAGATGAACGAGTGATTCTCGGCTCTGGGTCGCTGACGCCCGCTCAAACTGGTGCGACATGGACCATGTCCGACGGAAATTGTCGGTCCCACTTTAGCGCGGAGTCCGGTGTTGCGATGCATATCGTTCGGTGACGAGATTGCCGAGTCGTTGCGGGACTCGGTCACGAGTCTGGAAGCGTCAGGAAACGTTCGGCAGATAACGACCCCGTATACGTGCATGTGATCAGGCGGCGCTGCAACGGCCATTCCACTCTATCCATACGTGCTACGTTACCGGGAGTCTATTCTGCATAGACGGCTGCGTCATAGCGGGCTGTCAAATGGAGTCTGCTGCGACTGTTCTGCAGCCGGCCTCTATGGCATATGGGGAGCCCGTATGGAGAAAGGGATCGCACGGTTGTCAGGTCTAAACGTGCCGGGTCGTATCCGCTTCGGCACAGGCCTCGTCCAGCCAAATTAGGGCTTGGGCCGCTTCGAACGCTACGAGTGACACCCCCATTCCGCACAGCAGCAAACCCTCCAGTTGCGCCTGGGTCACACCGTGCGATAACGCGCGCAATGCATGAACCTTGAAAGGGATCTCGCGGCCCAATACCGCCAGTTGCATCGCGAGCATGATTTCGCATGTTTTTTCGTCGACGTCCGCAGGCGGAAACAGTTGGTCGCGCATCTTTCTGTAGTGCGACATAGCTTCGGGATTGGCTTCAACAAGGCGTTGTGACGAAGGTTTGCGGTCGCATGTCTTCATGGCGGATTTCAGATGAATGTCACACATCCCCGCGCTCGCCGGCTTCACGAATCTGCGACCGGCACGTCAAGCGCAGGGGCCGACGTTCGGAGACGCAGATTTCATGCCAAGCGTGCTGCGGTGACGTCCATTGCAGTAGCGTGCGTTCCCGCAGTTTGTCGCCAAAGAACTCGGGAAATCGAGGAATTGCGAGAGCGGTGAACGTGACACTTCCTCGGCAGCATCGAAAGCCCAAATGCTGTCCCGCCCGGCATGGACGGCACGGCCACTCGGCTCGTCATCCCCTGTCCCGTATCGGAGGCTCAAACGGCGCGCTGATACTCGAGTTTGTACACGCGTTCGCCGTACCGCTAAAGAGCGATGTCATTTCATCGTCAGAGCATCTGGACATGATTCGCGTGAAGGCGTTCCAGATGACTCCATACGTGCAACCCGCCTTCTCGACCGGGAAGTTGGACGCTGCCATGCAGCGTTGTGCGCCGAACAGCTCGACGCACGGCTCGATATACGGCCGCCACAATTCGACGAGATGTGCGGATGTTGGCGGTGCCGGCTCGGTTGTGAAATCGAAATGGCCGAGGCACATCAGCAAGCCGCCCATCTTGATCGACACGTTCGGACACCTGGCAAGTTCGCGCATGCTGGCAAGCCAGTGCGCGCGGGTTTCGACTTCCTTGCCCGCGTAAGCACCGTGGCCGACGGGGCTACCCGAATGAATCAGCACAATGCTGGCATCCGGGTGGGCGCGCGCCAGCGCAGTCACGTCGGGTATTTGAGGATGGAAGACGCTTGCCTCGAACGTGAGCCCCATCGAAGTCAACATGTCGATTCCTCTGCCGAACGCGTGCTCCCGGTACAAGCGTGCGCGATTGGCGCCGGTGGGGCCGCGCACGACCGGATCCGGGTCCCATTTCGCTCGTTGACGGATACCCTTGAGCCGGCCATTGGCGGCGTCGAGATGCGCATGCGGCGTTTCCGCTACCTTTTCCCCGATCGTGAGATCGGCGAACCCGACGATGCCGGCCGCCGCTTGAATCGACATAAATTGGCCGCTGTCCGCCATCGCCCCCATACCGGCGGCAAACTCCGTTTCGCCGATGCATTTCAGATGCTCCGGACCCTCTGCGCGGTAGAACGCGTTGCATTCGATGAAAACGGTCGCTTCGATGTTGTGTCCAGACTCCCATGCGTCGCGAGCGAAATTCTCGACGAAATATCGATATCCGTTCCTGTGCCAGAAATTCACGTGAGGGGTCCACGATCGGGAGATCGGGAGCGATGGGATTCTCGGGTAACGCGCTCGACAGCCATTCCTCGTTCGGACGCTGGGTTTGCCAAAAGACGGATGACGTATTCGCAGCGCTTATGAAATGTGCCTGATTCGAATGAGTCGCGAAGCGGGTGGGAAAGAGCGGTATCTGGAACCGGAATCAGGCTTGTTGCGCGTCCTCACGCTCCAGCAAGGGGAGCGCTGCTTTCCCCGCACACAGTCCGGCTGGCCAGCCCGCATAGAAAGTGACCTGAACGACCAGGCCGCGAAGCTCGTCAAGTGTGATGCCGTTGTCGACGCCGCGTCTCATCCAGATTTTCAGCTCGTCGAGTTTGCCCGTCGCGGCAAGAACCGAGCACGTGACGAGAATGCGATCGCGAAACGACATTTCAGGCTGCTGCCACACGTCGCCAAGCAGCACCTGCTCGCGGATTCGGGCTAGCTGCGGCACGGCTGCGTAAACCCGCGCACCTTCAGAATCGGGATCCATCAATTGACTCCTGCATTGCGATCACGGTCTTGACGTCCACGCGATCGGTGGAAATGGTGCGATACGCACTTTCGCTCCGTCGCCATACGGTTGCGACTGGCAGGTATTTTCAGCAAGAGCTATGCCATTCCACTCGGTCGGGTTGCCTGCCTCAGGACGACCCATCTGCGAATGGTCGGTCCGCACTGGGAATTCGAAGGGGGCTGCGATCGCGATTCGCGAAGTCGTGCTCGGCGCGGCGGCCACATCGAAGCATCAGCGGCAGTGTCCGCCCCGACGACATGTCCATGTGTGCCGTCGACATGCTGGCCATGACGACGACACATATGCGAGTCGTGGCGCGCTCATGCGAGTCGCGCAGGGCGTCTATTCGGCAACCGTGTTCTGGAAGACGGTCGGCGGGCGTATGGCATGAGACTTGCCGTGCGAATGCTGCTGCTACTCATTCCCTGACGAAAAACATGAACGCATTCGACCCATTGCCAACTCTCTGCGAGAAAACACCTTTGAAACTGCTCGACGGCGTGCGTGTACTGGACCTCACTTCGTCCGTCGCAGGACCGTACGCCACGCTGCTGCTCGCGGATTTCGGCGCGACGGTCGTCAAGATCGAACCGCCAGGCCAGGGTGACGACGTCCGCGCGTGGGGCCCCCCGTTTCTTGATGGCGAGTCGCTGTGGTATCTCAGCGTGAACCGCAACAAGCACAGCCTGACGCTCGATTACAGCAAGCCTGAGGGACTCGAACTGCTCAAACGGATGGTGGCAAGCGCCGACGTGGTGGTCGTCAACAGGACCGCGCCGATTCAACGCAAGCTGAGTATCGACTATGCGAGTCTCCGGCAGGTCAACCCTCGCCTCATCCATGCTTCGGTGTCGGGTTTCGGTCTCGATGGCGAACGCAGCGACATGCCGTGCTACGACCTGATCGCCGAAGGCTATAGCGGTGTGATGGATCTGACCGGCGAGGCGGATGAAGGCCCGCAAAAAATCGGTACACCCGCTGCAGACCTGCTGGCCGGCAGCGATGCGGCACTCGCGGTGCTCGCGGCGCTCGTCGATCGCAATCGTACCGGACACGGACATTGTATTGACATCTCGATGATCGAGAGCATGACCCGCTTCATGACGCCGCGAATCGTTCCTTATCTCGGCTCCGGGGAGGTGCCACGCCGTTCGGGGGGGCGAGACAGCGTCATCGCCGTCTACCAGGTTTTTCAGGCTGCCGACGCGCCGCTCACGATCGGTCTGGGCAATGACGGGATCTGGAAACGATTCTGGCGCGCGGTAGGTGAGCCCGAATTCGGACAGGCTGCCCGCTACGAGAGCAACAGCGACCGGCGTCGTTTGCGTGACGAGATCGTCGAAAAGATCCAGTCCATCATCGGCACGAAGCGTCGCGATCAATGGCTCGACGTCTTCCGCGATGCCCGTATCCCCGCCGGTCCGATCAATCGGATCGACGAAGTGGCAGCAGATCCCGAACTGCGTCGCCGCGGATTCTTCTATGCGGTTCCCCGCGGTGACGCACGGATTCCGCAGGTGGGACTGGGCATCCATGTCGACGGGAACTCACATACGTTTCGCAAGCCGCCACCTCGGCTCGGCGAGGACAGCCAGGACGTGCTGCGTGCGTGGCTCGACATTGAAGCTGAAACTCTTCGACAACTGAAAGAGGATGGCATCGTGTGATCCCTATCGGCAGTCCGCGTCATTGGCACGGTGGCGCGTGATTTGCGTGGCTGCGATTGAGCCTCGGAACCATTCATATACATCCGATGGAGGAGACATGACATCGACATCTTCATTTCACCGCTCATGCGTCGCGGATGCAGCCCGCGCATGCATACGGCATCCGGGGCGACAAGGAGAAGTTCGCCGAATCCGTCACGAGGCAGACAGGGGGGTGGCATGGCGCACGCACGCGGCTTGAACAAGGACGTTTGGGGTGGCTTGCTGATGACGTGTATCGGGCTATGGGTTGCCGTCCATTCCATTTCCTACAGCGTCGGTACATTGACGCGCATGGGGCCCGGTTATTTTCCGCTGGTGCTCGGCGTGGTTCTCGCGCTGACCGGTATTGCGATCGGTATCAAGGGGATGAAGGCCGGTCCCGATGATCGACGCAGGGGACGCCGGCCGGAGTGGAAAGCATGGGTGCTCATTTGCGCAGGCCTCGTCGCGTTCGTTGTATTCGCCAAATATCTGGGACTTGTTGCGGCGACTTTCTCGACCGTCTTCATTTCAGCGCTCGGTGACCGGAACAATTCGTGGCGTTCCGCGACCGTGCTCGCACTTGTGATGGTTGCTGTCGGTGTCGTCGTATTCGGATGGGCGCTCAATGTCCAACTTCAGCTATTCACGTGGGGTGGCGCATGATCTGGCAAACGCTTCATGATCTCTGGTACGGCTTCTCGGTCGCGATGCTGCCGCAGAACCTGATGTGGTCGTTCTTCGGTGTGCTGGTCGGAAATCTGATCGGCGTGCTCCCCGGCATGGGCGCGCTATCGACGATCGCGATGCTGTTGCCGTTGACCTACACGATGCATGCCGTGCCGGCATTGCTGATGCTGGCCGGCATCTTTTACGGATCCCAGTACGGCGGCGCAATCGGCGCGATTCTGCTGAATCTGCCGTCTCATCCTCCGCACGCGGTGACGTGCATCGACGGCTATCCGCTGACGCAGCAGGGAAAGGGCGGCACTGCGCTCGGCATAACGATGATCTCGTCATTTTTCGCCGCCTCGGTCGGCATCGTCGTGATGATCGTCGCGTCTCCGCTGCTGGTGAAGGTCGCGTTCGAATTCGGCCCGGCCGAGATCTTCTCGATCATGCTGCTCGGGTTGATCGCCGGATCGACGATGGCTCGCGGCTCCGCGCTCAAGGGAATCGCGATGACGACGCTCGGCCTCTTGTTCGGCATCGTCGGAACGGATGTCAATACCGGGGTCGAACGATTCACGTTCGGTCTGGTCGACCTGTCCAACCATCTCGAACTCGTTGCACTGGCAATGGGGCTGTTCGGCGTGGCGGACTTTCTCCGTAACGTCAATCGCGTGCATTTCGTCGGCACGAACGCGAAAGTACGTCTGCGCGACATGCGGCCATCGCGGGCGGAACTGAAGCGTTCGTTCATGCCGATGGTGCGCGGCACGCTCGTGGGCACACTGTTCGGTGCGATCCCGGGTACCGGCCCGACAATTACGACGTTCATCGCGTACGCGCTCGAACGCAAGGTGTCAAAAACGCCGGAGCGGTTCGGCCATGGCGCGATCGAGGGCGTGGCGAGCCCCGAAGCGTCGACGCATTCGAAGACCCAGGTCGATTTCATTCCGACGATGAGCCTCGGTATCCCGGGAGATGCGGTGATGGCACTGCTGCTGGGTGCGTTGTTGATCCAGGGATATCAGCCGGGACCGCAATTGATCACGGAGCATGCCGATCTGTTCTGGGGTTTGATCGCGAGTTTCTGGATCGGCAACGTCCTGTTGCTGATCCTGAACGTGCCGATGATTGGCATCTGGGTGAAAGTGCTTCAGGTGCCGTATCGGTACATGTATCCGGCGGCGCTGTTCTTTATCGCCGTGGGCGTCTACAGCACGAACAACAGCCTGTTCGAAGTGGGCGAGGTTCTGGTATTCGGCCTGATAGGCGCCGTGCTGCTGGCACTGGAGTTTCCCGTCTCGACCATTCTGCTCGGATACGTGCTGGGCCCGATGGTGGAAGAGAATTTTCGGCGATCGCTACTGCTGTCCCGCGGTGACGCGCTCGTGTTTTTCGAACGTCCGATCAGCGCGGGGTTCATGGGCATCTGCGTCGTGTTGCTGGTGGCGCAATTGTTCTTCGCGTGGCGAGCGACCAGAAACCGGAGACAAGCCAAATCATCGGACGATCTTCGCTCGATCGAGGGCGCTGGGGCTGAGTAGGTGGGAACGGTCATGCCGCCGCTGCATCGTGGCTGCATGCCGGCAGTCATACCGGTCGGCCTGCAGTTGTCGCGGCGGGCAACACACTGTCTTTTGTGCGGACACTCGCTGCGCTGCAAGTGTCGATATAGGGAGATTCCGTCGTTGGCGTGATGTTTGCTTATTCATGGTCGACGGGCGAAATGTCGCCTTCCGAATGTAGTCAGGAGAATGGCATGCCGATTCAAACCAGTGTCGAAGGTCCGATTGCGTATATCACGCTGAACCGGCCGGAGGCACTCAACGCACTGAGTTTCGAAGTCCTGCAGGAATTTTCCGATGCGCTCGATCGAGTGTCCGCGTCGGATGCGCGCGCTCTGGTGATCACCGGCCATGGCGACAAGGCATTCTGCGCGGGCGCGGACATTCGCGAATTGATGGGCCGGGATCTTGTCGCGGAGCGGGACGGCGCATTGTTCGGCCAAGCGACGTTCGCGAAGCTTGACCGTTTGCGCATTCCGTCGATCGCCGTCATTCACGGCTATGCGTTCGGCGGTGGTCTGGAGCTTGCAATGGCGTGTACGTTCCGCATTGCCACGGCAAAGGCGAAGGTCGGCTTGCCGGAAATCAAACTCGGCCTGATTCCCGGTTACGGCGGCACGCAACGCCTCCCTCGCCTCGTGGGTCACGCGCGGGCGCTCGACATCGTCATGTCAGGGCGAACCGTCGGTGCAGAGGAGGCGGAGCGTATCGGTCTCGTGAACTGCATCGTCGAGGACGGCGATCCGCGGGCGCTCGGGGCCGAGTATGCGCGGCGCTATATCGGTTTCAGCACGTGCGCGTCGCTGTTGGCGCGCGAAGCCGTGTGCCGTGCCGCTGACGTCGATCTCGGCGAAGGGCTGCGTATCGAAGCGGATTTGTCGACGCTCGCATACCGCACGCAAGACGCGGCCGAAGGCATGCGCGCCTTCATCGAAAAGCGCTCACCGGTATTCAAGGACGCTTGACGCGGATATGAACGAGGGCACGCCGACGGCCGGTGGACTGCCGTCGCCGATATCGGCGCGTCGATGGTTGTCAATCGAATCGGAACATGGAATGAACATACTGGAGAGAATCGATTCTCACATTCGCCTGAGCGACGACGAGCGCATGATCGTGGACAGCGTGCGCGCGCTCGCTCGCGATCGGATTGCGCCTCACGCGGCCGAGTACGACCGTACCGGGACGTTTCCGCAGCAGAACATCGACGCGATCAATGAACTGGGCCTGAATGCCATGTTCATCCCGGAAGCGTACGGCGGTGCGCAGTTGTCGTTCACATGCTATGCGCTCTGCGTGCGCGAGATCGCGAAGGCGTGTGCAGCGACCGGCATTATCTGGGCGACGAATTTCCACGCGATCAAGCCGTTGATCGAGTATGGCAGCGAAGCGCAAAAGCAGCGCTTTCTGCCGGCAGTTGCGGGCGGCGCGCTCGCATCGTTGGCGATTACCGAGCCGGGTGCCGGCTCCGACGCGACCGGCATGCGGACGACGTTCCGCGAGGATGGCGGCGAGATCGTGATCAACGGCGGCAAGACATTCATTACAAACGGGGATGTTGCGGACCTGTATCTGCTGTTCGGCAAGTGGGACGGCATCGACGATCCGAAGCGCGCGATCTCGGTGCTGATTCTCGAGAAGGAGACGCCTGGCCTCAGCGTGATCGGCCTGGAAGACAAGATGGGCACGCGCGCGTCGGGGACGGCGACGCTGTCGTTCGACAACTGCCGTGTACCTCGTGCGAATCTGGTTGGAGAACCCGGCGACGGATTGCGGATTCTGCTGGGTTCGTTGAACCGCTCCCGGCCCAGCGTGGCTGCGCACGCGCTCGGTATTGCGCGCGGTGCATTCGAGGATGCCGTCGCGTATATCAACGAGCGCAAGCAATCCGGCCGCAAAGTGATCGAGTTCCAGGGCATTCAATTCATGCTGGCGGACCTCGCGTCGGAACTCGCGCTGTGTGAATCGTGGCTTTGGCAGGTTGCCGGGATGATCGACGCCGGCGAAACGGATTTCGGGATCGAAGCATCGATGCTGAAGATGCGTGCATCGGATGCAGCGATGCGTATCACGACGGATGCTGTCCAACTGCTCGGCGGCTACGGATATTGCTCGGATTATCGCGTCGAACGGCTGATGCGCGACGCGAAGATCACGCAGATCTGGGAGGGAACCAATCAGGTTCATCGCCAACTGATCGGCCGCAGCTTCATTCTCAAATAGGAGACGCGCATGGCGCAAATCAAGACAGTCGGAATCGCAGGTGGCGGAACGATGGGCACGGGTATCGCGATCGTCGCGGCCCGGGCGGGCTTCGTGACGCGCGTGTATGACACGCGGCAGGAGGCGCTCGAGCGCGCGCGCGGCCAGACCGAAAGCTTTCTGCGAAAGTCGGCGGAGCGCGGCAAGCTTCCCGCCGACGCGGTGCCGGAAATCATGTCTCGCTGGCACGGGACGACGAAACTCGACGACCTCGCCGATTGCGATGTCGTGATCGAGGCCGTGTTCGAAGATCTGGCCGTCAAGCATCAGCTATTCAGTACGCTGGACAAGGTATGTCCGGCGCATACGCTGTTCGCTTCGAACACATCGACGATCTCGATCACCGAGATCGCGGGCGGATCGGGCCGGCCCGATCGCTTCGTAGGCATGCATTTCTGCCTTCCGGCCCAACTGATGAAACTGATCGAAATGTCGCCTGGGCTGAACACGAGTGACGAGTCGTTCGAGCGCGCATGGGCGTTTGCGGAAGCGCTGGGTCAGCGTCCGGTCCGGACTCAGGACACGCCAGGCTTCATCCTCAACTATTTTCTCATTCCGTTCAACAACGACGCGATCCGGCTCGTCGAGCAGGGCGTGGCGGAGCCGGCCGACATCGACAAGGCAATCAAGACCGCGCTCGGCTATCCGATGGGCCCACTCGAGTTGCTCGACTTGGTCGGCCTGGATACGCAGCGCCTGCTTTGCGAAGCGATGTACGGACTCACGCACGAAGCGCGCGCCGCGTGTCCGCCGCTCGTCAGACGGATGATCGCGGCGGGCCGCCTCGGCAAGAAGACGGGGCAAGGCTTTCACACGTACAACGACACGAAGATGTTCGGAGCATGACGATGAGCTATCGCATTATCCAGAACGGCGAGAGCCGTTCATTTCAGGGCGGCCACGCATTTGTTGAAGCGGCGCGGGATGACGCGGCGGCGCGCGTTTACATCGACTCGAAGGCCGCGACGGCATTCGTGCGCGACATAGGGGGCGGCTGGAACCCCGCAGATGCGCCTTTCGTTCTGGTGGAGCTGGGTCACGAGTGCCTCGCGGTTCATACCGGTGATTCTGCGTCGGCCGATCAGCGCGGCAAGGCAGCACCGAACGTGTTCGGCTTCGCGCGCTTTCGACTGGGCGATGCCGAGCCGAGCCGGCTGATCGAGCTCGTCAAGCCGGCTCAACCGGACGAATCGGCGCTCGCGCGGGCGAAGCAGGCGTTCGAGGACGCCGGCTTCGTCGTCGCTGTTTGCGGCGATTTTCCGGGCCGAATCGTCGATCGGCTCGTGCGGCCGTATTACAACGCGGCGCTGCGCCGTCTCGACGAGAAGCTGGCCACCGCGTCCGATCTCGACACGACGCTGCGTCTCGGCCTCGGGTATCCGGAGGGGCCGATCGCGCTGCTCGAGCGTACCGGTCTGAGTCATCACTATCGTGTGACGCAGGCGCTTTATGAAGCATTGGGCGACAGTGCATATGCACCTGCACGGCGAGCCCAGGTCGCATATCAGCGCATGGAAGGCGGCGAGCGATGAATCAGCCTCTGAAGGGTGTCAAAGTCGTCGATTTGAGCACGCTGTTGCCCGGCCCGCTTTGCACGCTGCTGCTGGCCGAGGCGGGCGCGGACGTCGTCAAGGTCGAAAGGCCCGCCGGCGGTGACGAGATGCGTTCGTACGTTCCGAAGGCGGGGACTGACAGCGTCAACTTCGGTATGCTGAACCGCGGCAAGCGGTCGGTGGCGCTCGATCTGAAAAGCCCCGCCGGTCGAGACGCGGTCCTCGCGCTGATCGACGATGCGGATGTGCTGGTCGAGCAGTTTCGACCGGGCGTCATGGCGCGTCTCGGTCTCGGTTACCAGGAAGTGGCGGAGCGAAATCCGCGCGTCGTCTACTGCTCGATCACCGGCTACGGCCAAAGCGGACCGAAGGCAGGCGTCGCTGCTCATGACCTCAACTATCTCGCGGAAACCGGGATGCTTGCGCTGTCCTGTGGTCCGGACGGTGCGCCTGTGTTGCCGCCGGCATTGATTGCCGACATCGGCGGCGGTGCGTACCCCGCGGTCATCAATATCCTGCTGGCGCTGAAGCAGCGTGACGCGACCGGAAAGGGCTGCCGGCTGGACATCTCGATGGCCGACAACCTGTTCACGTTCATGTATTGGGCGCTGGGCAACGGCACGACGGGCAACGGTTGGCCCACGCCGGGTGGCGAGCTGGTGACGGGCGGCACCGCACGGTATCAGATTTACAGAACGCTCGACGGCCAGTATCTTGCCGCCGCACCGCTGGAAGAGAAATTCTGGAAAAACTTCACCGAAGTGATTGGCGCGTCGGAACTGGCGACGAAGAATGGCGACGAACCGGGCGTCACACAGCGGGTGGCGGAGCTGATCGCCGGCCAGACTGCCGAGACATGGCTCGAACGTTTCGCGGGGACCGACACATGTACCGTGCGTGTTGTCCCACTCGAGCAGGCGGTCACGGATCCGCATTTCACCGGCCGACGACTGTTCGATCGCAAAGTCCGGATGCCGGGCGGGCAGGTCATCGACGCGCTGCCGGTGCCGATTGCCGACGCGTTTCGCGGCGACGCTTCAATCGGTGACGCCCCGGCGCTCGACGCGGGCGGCGGCGGTGTCGGACGCGACGGCTAAGCAACGACGGCGATGTCCCGTTTCACTTTCGGGGGCCACGAGCCCCCCTTTTTGTCAAAGGCCGCGCGATCCGGGGGGCGCTCCAAATCTTCGTGTTCGGTCACCCCTCCTTGGCAGGGCTGCTGCGAACGGTCATCACACCTGCTTCAGGCGTCAACCGTGCGAAGACCAGTGCCGACGACGCGGTGATGATGCCGATGCACGCAAACGTCGCGTGAAAGGCCGTCAGCGTCTGGGAATGCGTGTGGCGGCCAAACGTCTCCATGAACTGGTCGAGCAACGTACCGGCAATCGTCACGCCGAGACTCATCGATAGCATCTGCGCGAGAGAGAAGAGACTGTTGCCGCTGCTCGCGCCTGCCGTTCCGAGGTCCCTCAGCGTGATCGCATTCATCGCGGTGAACTGCAACGCATTGACGGCGCCGAACAACGCAAACTGCGTGACCTGGAGCCACGGCGGCTGCGGCGGCGATATCAACGCGAAGCTCGAGATCGTCAAACCGATTGCGAGCGTATTGACCAGAAGAACCGTGCGATAGCCGTAAGCCGTGATCAAACGAACGGCCAGAGGCCTCACCGCCATTCCGGCGGCCGCAACGGGTAGCATCATCATGCCGGCGTGAAAAGGAGAGTAGCCGAGGCTTACCTGGAGCAGCAACGGCAGCAGATACGGCATGGCTCCACCGCCAATTCTCGTGAGCAGATTGCCCAGCAAACCGATCCTGAACGTGCGGATGTCAAACAATTTCAGCGAAAACAGCGGGTCCGGGACGCGGGTCGCATGGACGCAGTACAAGACGATGCCGGCGAATGTCAGCGCGACGAGGCCGATCACTGCGCGACGGGTCAGCCCGAATTCCGCAATTCCATCGAGCGCAAGCGTGATCGACAGCATCGGGATCGCGAGCATCAGATAACCGAGGAAGTCGAATCGAGCGGACCCAGGCAACGGTTCTCCGGGCATGTAGATCGCCGTCGCCGCGCACCCGAGCGCGCCGATCGGCACGTTGATCAGAAATACCCAGTGCCATGATGCGGATTCGGTGAGCCAGCCTCCGAGCATCGGACCAATCAGCGGTCCGACCAGGCCAGGAATCGCAACGAACGTGAGGGCCGGCAGGTAGCGCTCGGGCGGAAACGATCGAATAACGGCGAGCCGACCGATCGGCAACAGCATCGCCCCACCTATACCCTGCACGACACGGAACAGGACCAGTTGCCCAAGCGCTTGCGCATTCGCGCATAACAGCGATCCGAGCGTGAAGACGACGATGGCGGAAAGAAATACCCGGCGCGTGCCGAGTCGATCAGCCAGAAATCCGGAAACCGGAATCATCAGCGCCATCGTGAGCGAGTAGGCGACGACCACCGATTGCATATGGAGTGGCGCTGCGCCGAGGCTGCGCGCCATCCCCGGTAGTGCCGTATTGACGATCGTGGTATCGAGCGTCTGCATGAAGAACCCGGCCGCGACCAGCCAGAGCGTGATTGTCAGCCTGCGGTCATGCGTGCCGCTTGTCGTGCGGTTGCGTTGTGGCAGATGCGGAGTGCAGCCCATGATGGTTACGGTGCTGATGAAGGGGACGTGAGGGACGGTCGGCGCGGTCTCCGGCGGGACCACGGTATGCATCAGTCGGCGGTGGACCGCGTCGTCGATCGGAAGTGCTGAGGCCACCGCTGCTTTACGACATCGCGATGATCCGCATACGCATAGCAACTGTTCAGGATGGTCGGTTTGCCGTTCGCGTCGACGAACTGGCTCGGCGCGCCGGTCACCCCGCGAACCCCCTGCATCATGGTCGTCGCGAGCGGAATCAGTACTTCCCTCAGATGCGTGCAGCTCGCTGGTCCCCGCAGGTTGTCTTTGACGACGGACGACCACCCCTTGCCGATACGCTGCCCCACGAGCACGTTCAAAGTCGTTTCGGCTTCCTTGCACAACGCGAACGGCGTCGCGTCCGATGCTGCCTCTATGCGATGAATCACGTATTGATCGTCGACGGTGACGCGGACCCGGAGGTCATGCAGCGGCGCGCCAGCCGGCAGCGGATCCTCTCGGCCCGAATGCTGGAAATCGAACGGTTTGGTATCGACGAGATGTGCTTCGACATCGTAGAGACCATCATCGCGCGCATACGTGCGCATATCGATCACGCGGTGATGGAGTTCGCGACGACCGCTCGGTTCGGATAAAGGCACGGAGGATTCTCCCGGAAGTGAACGATATCGATCCGCGTGGCGGGACGGGGCTTGTCACACGGAGCTTCAGCAATCGTCGTGCCACATGCGCTTCTCCACTTCGGACGGCGTGGCGCGCAGCCATCCAATTGCGGTTGGCGTGCCGCGTGTCGACGACGACGACACAGTGTCGCCCGTCGCGACATGGTGCGGCGCCGGCTGCGCCGGGCCCGAGTGCCCTCCGGCGATATTGGGAAGGCACGATGATTGCTTGATTGCCAGCGATACTCATTCACACAAAGGAGATCGGCAATGTCGACCAGGCGAGGGTTGTACTGGGAGGATTTCGAAATAGGCAAGGTCATTCAAACACCGGCTCGCACGATCACTTCGACCGACATCGTGAATTTCGCCTGCTTGACCGGCGATTTCAACGAAGTCCACACGAATTGGGAGTACTGCAAGGCGACTCCGTTCGGCGAACCCATCGCACATGGTCCGCTGATCTACGGGATCATGGGTGGGCTGCAATATGCGAGCGGCGTCAACGATGGCACGTTGCTCGCGCTGCTTCAGGTCGACCAATGGCGCATGCTTGCGCCCGTCAAGCATGGCGACACGCTGCATGCGGAGATGACGGTTGTCGATCGCAAGGAATCCAGCAAACCGGACCGTGGGACAGTCAAGATGAATCGTCGCTTCGTGCGACACGACGGAACGGTCGTACAGCAGATGGAAGTGACATTGCTTTATCGCCGCCGGCCGACCGGAGACAGTGAATCTGCATCGAGCGCGACCTGAACCACTCCCGGAGTACCCGGCTCGGGAGCATTCAGCAACACGGGGCTGCAACGCAGGCCACGGAACGGTGGCAGACCATACGAAGGAAGTTGAGATGTCGGACCTCAGGTCGAACGTGGATCGAACAATGGCTCGTCGAGCATATCCTCGCATCGGGCTGTATATCGACGGTGACTGGATTTATGATCGTGCCGCTTGTCACGCAGTCGAAAATCCCGGCGATGAAAGTGTGCTGGGTCCGGTACCGCGAGCGACGCGGGAGGATCTCGAACGCGCATCGAGCGCAGCGTACTGCGCGTTCAGGATCTGGCGGGATACGGCCCCCGACGAGCGCGCGGCGTTGTTGCATCGCGTCGCCGGGTTGCTACGTGAACGCGTCGATGCGATCGCGTCGGTCATTACGCTGGAGCAGGGCAAACCCGTCGCAGACGCCCGAGCGGAAGTCGAGCGCGCCCGCACGTTCCTTGAGTGGGATGCGGCACAACTGCTTCGTTCTTATGGAGTTGTCGCCCCGTCCGAGCCGGGCATGCAGCGCATGGTCATCAAGCAGCCCATTGGCCCGGTGGCGGCATTCACGCCGTGGAACGTGCCGATCAGCTCTCCGTCACGGAAGATCAGCGGGGCGTTGGCGGCGGGCTGCTCCATTGTCATCAAGGCGGCCGAAGAAACGCCAGGCGCCGCATGCGCATTCGTTCAATGCTTCGTCGATGCGGGTTTGCCGTCAGGCGTACTCAATCTCGTGTTCGGCGATCCGGCTGAAATTTCGGCGGCCCTGATCGCGTCGCCGGCGATCCGAATGATTACGCTGACCGGTTCAGTGCAGGTCGGCATGCATCTTTCCCAGCTTGCCGGCGCCGCGATGAAGCCCGTGCTGATGGAGTTGGGCGGGCATGCGCCGGTTCTCGTCTGCGACGGCGTCGACGTTGCCAGGATCGCGCGTCTCGCGGTGGCGGCGAAGATGCGCATGGCCGGCCAGATCTGTGCATCGCCGTCACGATTCATCGTGCATGAGCGCGTGTACGCCGATTTCGTGGACGCATTCGCACATGCGGCCAATGAAATTCGCGTCGGCGATGGATTCGAGCCGGATGTGCAGATGGGACCGGTGATCAATGCGCGCCGGCTGGCAGCGATGGAATCGCTTGTGGCCGACGCCCGGGCCGCGGGGGCGCGCGTGGCGGCCGGCGGACATCGGATTGGCGAACGCGGCTACTTTTACGCGCCGACAGTACTCGCTGACGCGCCTGTACTCACAAAGGCGATGCGTACCGAACCATTTGGTCCGCTCGGGGCATGCGTTTCCGTGAAGAACATGAGTGACGGTCTGGCCATCGCGAACAGCCTGTCGGTCGGCTTGGCTGCATACGCGTTCACGAATTCGATCGATGATGCCGATCGCTTTACACGTGAGCTGGAGTGCGGCGTGTTGTCGATCAACCATTTCGGCGTTCCGGGCGCAGACATGCCGTTCGGCGGAGTCAAGGACAGCGGCGTCGGGCGCGAAGGTGGCGCGGAATCGCTCGACGCGTACATGGTAAGCAAGGCGGTATTGCAGAAGATGGCGCGCGTTTGACTGCGCCGGTTGAGGACGAAACAAGAGGGAGACTGACTATGGAAGCAACCGCACTACCCACGCCGGTTGCGAATGCCGATTCGCAGCCATACTGGGACGCAGCGCGAGAGCGACGCCTGCTGATTCGAAAATGCAAAGCTTGTGGCACGACTCACTTCATGCCTCGATATCTGTGCCCGAGTTGTTGGTCCGACCAGCTCGAATGGGTTGAGAGCAGCGGGGCTGGCCACGTGCATAGCTTCACGATCATTCGGCGTGCGCCGCTTGCCTCGTTCGGTGCGCACGCGCCGTATGTCGTGGCACTGATCGATCTCGACGAGGGCCCCCGAATGCTGACCAATATCGTCGGCGATGAGGCGTTATCCGTACGAATCGGCGATCGGGTCGGTGTCACGTTCGAGGATCGTGGCGGTGGCGCGATGCTTCCGCAATTCCATCGTGTCAACGCTTGAGATCGACGATATGAAGAAAGCTGAATCGCTGAAGAACAAAGTCGCCATCGTCGGAGTGGGTGAATCCGAAATCGGGCGGGTGCCCAGTATGACAGGCTTGGGTCTGAACGCTCAGGCCGCAAAGCGCGCGTTGGATGACGCGGGTCTCAAGGTATCGGACATTGACGGCGTACTGACAGCCTATTCCTTTACCGAGCCATACTTCATGCTGGGTTCGGTGCTTTGCGAATATCTGGGAGTCAAGCCTCGATTCAATGCGTCGCTCGTGACGGGCGGGGCCAGTCCTGCCGTGATGCTCAAGCATGCGGCCGAAGCGATCGCCTCGGGGCAGGCTGAAACCATCCTGATCTGCGCCGGGGAGAATCGCGCAACAGGTCTCACGCGCGACGCGGCAGTCGCATCGTTAATGGCGGTGGGGCATCCGTATTTCGAGCAACCGTACGGCGCGTCAATTCCCGGCTTCTACGCGATGATCGCGCAGCGGTACATGCATGAGTTGGGCACCACCCGCGAGCAATTGGCACACGTTGCGGTCAACACCCGCCAGCATGCGCTGCTGCATCCGAACGCACATATGAAGACGCCGTTGACGATCGAGCAGGTTCTGACAGCCAAGCCGATTGCAGATCCGCTTGGCATGCTCGATTGCTGTCTGATATCGGACGCCGGCGGAGCGTTCATCGTCACGTCGGCGGAGCGTGCGGCCGATTTGAAAGCCGCGCCTGTCTATCTGCAAGGGATCGGGGAATATCATACCCACGAGCACCTGATGTGCGCGCCGAGTCTGACCGAGTTCGGTGCCATGGAATCGGGGCGCCTCGCATACGAAATGGCGGCTCTGGGTCCCGGTGATATCGACGTGGCGCAATTGTACGACTGCTTCACGATCGTCCCGATCATCGAAATGGAAGAACTCGGCCTGTGCAAGCGTGGCGAGGGCGGTGCCTTCTTCGCCGACGGACATGCGCGTATCGGTGGCAAGCTGCCGATCAACACTCACGGAGGCATGCTCTCCCACGCCCATGCAGGCGCGGCGGGCGGTCTTTTCGGGATCGTCGAGGCGGTGCGCCAGTTGAGGGGAGGTCTCGGGCCGCGCCAGGTGGAGGGTGTGGAAGTCGCGCTGGTGCATAACGAAGGGGGGATACTGTCGTCCCATTGCACCGTCATCCTCGCGAACGCGATGGGCTGACGCGCTCCGGGTCGGTACCGCAGCCGTGTGCGCGAGGGTATCGCCATGCTCGCCCTCGGGCGATACTGTCGGTTGCCGTTATGGCGGTTGTGTTGCGGTCCGGTCGAGTGTCTGCTGCTGGGCCTTCGGGGCGCGTGACGATCCGGCAGCGGTCAGTGTGTAATGTCCCGGGTTGACCTGCCATGCATGCGTGTCGGCATTCCACGTCGCGAACCGTCGAGCGCGAATGGTGACGCTGATCCGCCGAGATTGGCCAGGTTGCAGCATCACCTTGTTCCATCCGACGAGGCATTGTGGCGGTTCGTTGAGGCTGGCCGGCAGGGACGCATAGATTTGCGCGACTTCAGCGCAAGCGCGCACCGGTGTTCGTGATGTTCAGCCTTCCACGCCCGGGCACCAGCTCTCGAATACGCCATGCACGCTCGCCAGCATGGCATCAGGACGGGGCTGCCGTTTTCGAGCGCCGCGGAGAGAGAGGAAGCGATGCTTGCGGAGGATTCGGACGTCGGGGCTCGTCGGAGGAGGGGGCGCTGGCAGTCGTGCAAAGCTGAACGGGTAGCGGCAGTCGGTCAGTCGCGAATGGAAAATAATCTTCCGTTGACGGAAACGACGACAAGCGGAAATATTCGAGAAAATCGCACGCGGCACGCCTCGTCTCGAGGCTGCCGCGTGTAATCCGGCGCGTAATTAGAATCGATGCCGCAGCGATACGCGGATCAGAAACTGGTGATTGTTCGACGAATCGCCAAGGTTGTCGATGTCGGCAACGGCGGGCGTGCCCACAGACGAGGTCCCGGACGCGCGCTGCCAGCCCACCGTTCCGTAAATATCGGTTCGTTTGGAAAACAGGTAGTCCGCCAGGATGGCGACTTGATTGTAGTGTTGGCCACCCACTGTTGTGCCGGTCGCCGTATGCACGGCTCGGCCGTTCAAATAGTCGTAGGCGATGCCGGCGAAAAAGGTCGGCGCGAATTGATACTGCGCGCCTACGTCGAAGTTGTTGAAACGCGCGGAGCCGCTCGCAAACCCGGCGCCCAATTGCCCGTATTGAACGTTCGAGTAGGATGCCGCGAGCGTCAATGCGCCGATTCTGTAGTTGGCGGCGACCAGGGCCGTTTGATACGCTTGCGCGCTCTTGTACCCCTTGTTGAGGGAAAGAGCCAGTGGGGAGGCGCCGCTCACGTTATCGGTGAAGAATCCGGATCCGGCGGTCGCAGCGGTCGGATTCTTGAAGTATTCGAAACCGGCGCCGATCTGCAGCGGGCCATATTGATAGGACGTTCCCAATGAATACCCGCTGTTGGCGGTGAGATTCCCCGCAACGCCGCCCACACTATATTCACCGCCGAACTTCAGGCCGTTGAAATTCGGACTCATGTAGCGAATGGCATTGTTGACGCGCACCGTATTCGCGCCGTTGTCGATATCCCCCGGGTGCACCGCGGCAGGGCCGCCGATCAAGCTGGCTGCGGTCAGCGGCAGAGGATAGTAGTAGATCATGTCGTACTGGCGGCCGAGGGTGACGGTACCGAGACGGTCGCTGCTCAGACCGACGAAAGCCTGACGGCCAAACGCGGTGCCCCCTTGGCCGAACGCGCCGTTGTTCAGGTTGACGCCGGATTCGATCGTGAAGATCGCTTTCATCCCGCCGCCAAGGTCCTCGCTGCCGATCATCCCCCACCGGCTGCCAAAGATGCCGCTCAGTGAATCAAGAAAGACTCTCCGGCCACCTTCGTTGTTGTTCTGGAACATGATGCCTTCGTCGATGACACCGTAGAGGGTGATGTTGCTTTGAGCGTGTGCTGCTGCTGCGAATGCGCTGACGAGGGAGGCGCAAAGAATTTTCCGCGTAAAAGTCTTGTTCATAATTAGGTATACGAAGTATTGTATGAATATTGGCGCCGCCGAGCCGAGATTTGTCCGAAATGGCCATCGCGCCTACTCGGCCGCGATGGGATCGAAAGTCCGCTGAATGCGGACGATATATCGGTATGCGTAGGCGGAATGCGGGTGTGCGGCGCGATGCCTGAACGGCGCGAAATTGAAATGACGTGCTTCTGCGAACATCTCCTTCGGGTCGAGGACAACGCGTGGCAGGTCGCGCAAGCCTTGTCGGTTACGGTGCGTTCGGACGGGAATGATCGAGTGCGGGCAGCAGATGCTTGCCAGGCGTCGATGCGGGTCGACGTGTGATTACGAAGGAGGGCTGATCGTCACGGGAGTCTCCAATTGATGAGTTTTTTTATTTGCTGGCGTCGCCGAACGATTCGGTCATACGTGGCAGCTGTTATCGATAACGCAACGTCCGTGCCAGCGAGGCAGCGCCGTGTCAAGCTGATGTCATGTGTCGAGTGCCAGCCGTGACGGCGCGCGGTGCGCTATTGCGTTGTGCGTCCGTGTCGTCGTGTTCGAGCGTGTTTTTGATTTCGACAGTGATGTACTTGGGGACAACAGATCACGATCCTGGGTGTCTCGCATGGCGGGAAGGGGCGTGCGTCAGCGGGAAACATGTACCGCTCGGCAAGGCCGCGCCACCGCGACCTTGCTCGATTGCTGAACCGTCAGTGTGCGATTCCTTGCCCGCCGTCGACGTAAATCGTTTCCCCGGTCAGGAACGTCGTTCCATGCGCAAAGAGCGTCGCGACAAGCGTGCCGATTTCCTCAGCACTACCAGGACGACCCCGCGGAATCCGCTTTTCGAGATAAGCAGACAGGGCACCTGACGCGATCATGTCGGCGTTCAGGTCAGTGTGAATGTAACCGGGCGCGATGTTGATGACCCGGATCCCCTTGCTGGCCCACTCGACGGCCAGACAGCGGGTGATGGCTCCGACGGCTGCCTTGCTCGCACAGTACGCGAGGTTGCGTTTGACACCGAGCTTGTCGAAGAAGGAGCCGATATTGACGATCAGCGCATTACCCGCCGATACGAGATGGGGGTAGGCGGCCTGACATGCAGCGACGACAGACGTCGCGTTCATGTCCATCACCTGATGCCACTCGTCGAGAGGAAGCTCCGCCGACGGTGCGTCGATGTGCAATCCCGCGTTATTGACGAGGCCGACGATACGCCATCCTTCCTGGGCGAGCGACCCCAGTACTGTCTTGAGGTGGCCGGGACGCATGACGTCCGCGGTGCGCGGCAGCCAGCGCGCGGACACGTCGGGACTGACGTCGGAAAAGGGCGGCAGCGCGCCCGAACGTGACAGACACGCCACATGGAGGCCCTGCTGGGCCAGCGCGAGCGCGATGCCGGCGCCAATGCCACGGCTCGCGCCGGTTACGACTATGCAATCACGGGTCATGAAGACTACTCCAGGGAAACGATTGCGGTGTTGGAGGGCGAGTCGACACGCGTACGCGGCCATCGGCGCGCGGTTCGACTTTAGGCCCTCTCAACACATGCGGAATTGCGGATCGGAAATATGTCAGGCAGCACGAAACCGTATGGGAGCCGGCGCGATACGGCCGTCCCGTACCCACTGGACCAACTCGCGTTTCAGGATCTTGCCGCTGGCGGTCAGCGGAAACGTTGGCAACACGACGAAGTACTCGGGCATGTCGAATTTCGATAGCCCTTCTCGGGCCAGATGAGCAAGCAACTCTTCGGCGGCGGGTGGCGCGCCGTCACCGATAATCGCAAGGCACACCTTTTCCCCGAGGCGCTCGTCCGGCACACCGAATGCCGCCGCCTTCTTGACGGCAGGATGACGATGAGCGAACTCCTCGATGTGCGACGGATGAATGTTGTGGCCGCCGCGTATGATCAGGTCCTTTTTGCGCCCGACGATTTCGAGGTTGCCGTCGCCATCGAAGCGCCCCAGGTCGCCGCTCATGAACCAGCCGCTGCTGTTGAAGGACGATTCGGTGGCAGACTGATTGTCGAAGTAGCCAAGCATCAGCACGCCGCCACGGCCGCCGATTTCGCCGACTTCGCCGGGAACGGCCTCCAGATCGGGGTTGTCGGGTTGCCAGAGGCGCACCTCGTATCCGTTACATGCCTTTCCGCATGTCGCGGTAATGACGTCCATCAAATCGGTGGGGCTGGTGTATTGATGCGAGCCGTTTTCCGTCATCCCGTACACGTTCTGCGGCGTTGCGCCAAGCGCGAGCAGCTTGCGGGCGGTTTCGCTCGGAATCAAGCTTCCGGCCATGTAGAAAACCTTGACGGAGCCGAGCTGGGTGACGCCGCGTCGCTCGATTTCCTGCAGCAGGTCGATTGCGTGCGTGGGGACACCCATCACGTAGGTGGCCTCGGTGGATACGATCCAATCGAGCGGCGCGATGGCGGCGGTGGGATCGTAGATGACCAGCTCGCAGCCTGCGACGAGCGCCTGTTCGAAGGCCACTGTGCCGACATGATGACTCAGCGGACTCAAAGTGAGCAGTACGGTGTCGCTGGTTTGTTTCCAGTCGGATACCAATGCGCGCCCATTTGCGAGCAGCGTGTTGTCGCTGTGCATCACGCCTTTCGGTGCGCCGGTCGTGCCGCTCGTGAATGCCAGGTAGACGACTTGATCGGGATTCTGGCTCGGCGGAGGAAGCGGAATTTGCGACATGTGTCCCGGAAGCGGGAACGCGTGGGTTCCGGGCGGCGTGTCGGGATCGGCTGCACGCAATGAAGGCAGCGCATAGACGCGCTTGACGTGACTCAAAGCGCTGGCGGCCGAGAATACATCGGCCCGATCGGCATCCGCGCCCCAGCCGGGCTGGGCAAACAACGCCCGGCATTCGATGCGGCCGAGCATCGACACAATCTCGGCAACCGTGTAGTTCTGGTGCAACGACGGGTTGCAGACGTATCCGTTGCGTGAGCACGCCAGTTGAATGACCGCCATTTCGACGCGGTTTGGGAGCCATACGGACACGCGATCGCCGCTGCGCAGTCCGCTGTCGTGAAGATCGGCGGCGACGGCGTCCGCCCACGCGACGAGCGCGCTCCAGGTTAGGCGCCTGGTGCTGTCTCTCACGGCGAAAGCGGTGCCTCGCTCGGTTGCGTGGCGTCTCGCGAGCGAGTAAAGCGTGTCGGTTTGCCAGATTCCGGTCAGATAGTGTTTTCGGGCCGTTGCCGGATCATGCAAGGTAAGGAGATGCGACATGGTCGGGAGCTCCAGGAGTCGTGCGCGTTAATGGCCGAATCGCGTTGCATCCGGCGCCCTGCGATCGGCGAATGCATCGGCCAGTTCCGCGTGCTCGCCGGAGTCGAGGTATGCACGCAGCAGCAGGTCGTGCGCCATGCGTGAGAGGCCGGACACACCGCCGTGGCGCGCGTTGAATGCGGCCTTGATCGACGCGAGTGCGAATGCGCCGCGGTCGGCGATTTCGAGCGCCAACTTGCGCGTCGCCTCCTGGAGCTCCGCGTCGGGAACCACGTGATTGACGAGGCCCCATTCGAGCGCTTCTCGTGCAGTCAGCTTGGGGTTGCGATACCACATCTCTTTCGCGCGTTTCTTGCCGACGAGATCTTCGAGATACCAGGTGCCGTAGCCGCCATCGAAACTGCCGACCATCGGTCCGACTTGTCGGAACACCGCGCTTTCCTTCGCGATGGTGATATCGCACACGACCTGCAGCACGTTGCCGCCACCTACGGCGTAGCCGTTGACCGATGCGATCACCGGTTTTTGCAGCCGGTCGATGCTCTCGTACATTTCCAGGGTCGGCAGGACGCCTGCATACAGCAGCGAGTCCTCCATGCCCTCCTTGCGGCCTCCCGTACAAAAGAACTTGTCGCCGGCTCCGGTAATCACGACGACGCGCGTGCGCGTCTCGCGACGGATTTCGTTGATGCAATCGCGAATCTCGTGGCACATGCGCGGTGTGAACATGTTGCCGTCTTGCGGGCGATTGAGCGTGATGGTGCCGATCGGGCCGTCTTCCTGATAAATGATTTCTTCGAATTGCATGGACTGTCCTTTCAGAGCGATGCGCAGCGCGCGAAGTTGACGAATTTCGGACGATCGCGATGGACTGCGACAGCGCAATCGGGGCTTTGCGGTCAAACCGATGGCAGCCGGCGCGAGCGTCGCGAATGTCGTCGCGATATCTGATCTGCAAGCTCCGTGCCAAACCGGAGTGTGGTGGGCAGTCGCGATTGCGGCCGGAAAATGCCCGTAAAACGCCCGGAAAACGCGGTACCCGGATCTGGTCGAACCGCCGGGGAGTGTCCGCGGCGACGACAGTGGTCGGCCGTGCCCAGGTCATTTCCGCGCAGACACCACAGGTCACATTGCAGTGCGCAGTGCCGACCGCCGATGTACAGGCATACCGGGATGAGATTGGGCGATGCCGGCGTCGCGCTGCGAGTCCGGATAAAAAAGAAGCCCGCCTGGAGGGCGGGCGATATTCGCGGTAACGGCGTCGACGGCAAGCGTCGGCTTCGAGGTCAGCGGTCGCCTCATGGTCGCGCCGAGAGCGAGTACTTGCAGCGGCTTATTCGTCCGATGCGGCTCGGGTGAAGTCCGCGGGGCGGCTGTCCAGGGCGGCGCCGAGTCCTTCCTGAAACTCGGGACCGGACATGGCGAGGATCTGCCCGAATCCTTCGAACGCGAGCATGTCCTGAAGGCTTGTTTCGAAACTGCGCGCCATCAGGTTCTTGGCAAGCCCCATGACCTCGGCGGGACCATTCGCGAGACGCGTGGCTTCCGCGAGTCCGGCTTCATCGACTTTCTCGTCGGGCACCACCTGGGCAACGAGCCCCAGTTCGAGCGCGTCCTGCGCGGATAGCGTCGCGCCGCTGTACAGCAGCCGCTTCGCAGCCGCCATACCGATGAGCCGCGGAAGGTGATACATCGTTCCAATGTCGGGCACCACGCCGATACGGAAGAATCCGGGGATGAACTTCGCCCCCTGACCGGCGATCAGGAGGTCGCCTGTCAGCGCAAGGCCGAATCCGCCTCCCACTGCCTGACCTCGCACGCCCACGACGACTGGCTTGTCGAGCGTGATGAGCGGGGTGAGCCATGTGCTCAGACCGCGAAAGCGCCGATGGACGGCCCATGGTGCGGACGCATTTTTCAGCATGTTCAGATTTCCGCCGGAGCAGAACGTCGGACCTTCGCCCGTGAGATAAACCGCGCGCACCGCGCGACTGTTCTGCGCGCGTTCGATCGCATCGCCGAGCTGTTCGCGCAGTTCCGTCGTCAACGCATTGCGGTCGGCAGGGCTACAGAGCCGGATGACGAGTACGGAACCTTCGACCGAGGTGTTCACCAACTGTTGGGTCATGCGATGTCTCCTGGATGCTGCTTTGACGAGTGATTGAAGATGCATGCAATCGCCATGCCAATCCGCCTGGTTCGCGTGGTGGGCACTCAGCGCCAGGGGAATGCGTTTTTGCAGAACACGGATGTGCCCGGGCGGCAGACACGCGATACACGTACGAACGTCGACGTATCGAGCAACGAGCGCCGGCATGGAGGTCGCGCAATCGAGCTCTTACGCGCTCGTCGCGCATCGGACACGCCAGAGAACACGGCCCTATTCAACTCCGCGTTCAGTCCATCGTCAGTACGACGCGCCCCGTCGCGCGACGTGTGGCGATCAGCCGGAGGGCTTCGGAAAAGTGGCTCAGCGCAATCGTTTGCATGATATTGGCGCGCAGTGTCCCGTTGGCCCACATGGATGCCATGACCGTGTGCGCTTGTGCGACCTTCCATGGCTGTCGATCGCGATAGTCTGTCCATTGCAATCCGCTGACCGTAGCGTTCTTTACGAGCAGGTGGCCGGCCTTGACTTCGGGAATCCGTCCGGCGGCGAAACCGACAGTGACGATTCGGCCATCCCATGCAAGCGCACGCAGCGACGCGTCGAAGATTTCACCACCGAGCATATCGATCACGATGTCCGCGCCTCGGCTGTCAGTCGCAGTATGGACCTGGGCGCGAAGGCTATTGCGCAGATCCGGTGCACTCAGGTCGATGATGCTGCACGACACGTCGCTCAGTAGGGTTCTCGCACGCTCCGGCGAATTCACGCCTGCGAGGACTGTCGCGCCCATCGCGCGTGCAATCTGCACGGCGGCATACCCGACTGCGCCTGTGGCGCCATTGACGAGGACGGTGTCGCCGGGCCAGCGGCCGCGTTCCATCAGCGCGAACCATGCCGTTTGCGCCGGAAGGCCGAGGACGGCCGCCTCCGCGAACGGCATTCCGTCGGGCAGCGGCAGGCATTGATCTTCGTGCGCGAGCGCCTGCGTTGCGAAGGCGCCCCATTCCACGTGGATCAGCACGCGATCTCCGGGTTTGACCCGCGTGACGCCCGCTCCGACGATGCGTACGACACCCGCCGCTTCCTTCCCCGCGGTGAACGGCAATGGCGGGCGCATTTGATATTGACCGGAAATCACTAGCAGATCCGGATAGTTGATCGCAGCGCTCTTGACGTCGATGACGACCTCGTGATGCCCCGGCTCGAGATCGGGAAGCTCCTCAATCGTATTGGCTTCAGCCTGGCCGAGCGTCTTGATCCGAACCGCGCGCATTGACGTTCCTCCGTTTTTCAATATGGCCGAGTGCTTCTGGCCGAGCCGGGTGAACCCGCTGGGCCGCGTGTATCGCTTGCAATGCGCGTGCCATCTTCGTCGCAGGCTGGATCGGCCACCAGCCCGCGCGGCATGTCATTGGATCGTGCGCGGCATTTCACTCGTGTCCGCGTCGCGGACACTTCGCAGTGCGCCCGTCCGCCTGATGTACATGATCGAGAACGTGTGCGTGCTGTCGCTGCTGGCAGCGCGGGCTCCGGCGGCCGATAGCGGTTGCAAAACGACTCATGGTGATCGATGGCATGCATGTTGCTGAGATGACGTGTCGAAAAGCACGCAAGGTGGGCCGATAAGGATGCCGTTCGGCGCGCCCCGACCGAAGCCTAGACCGTAAGACCCGTGAAGGAGGAGGCGAGTGGATCAGGCGACATCAGAGGAAATCGATGCGATACGCGACGTGCTGAAGCATTCAGAGCCAGCGGAGTAGTGAGGATGACGATATGGTTGACCAACTGAAATTTGAAATCGATCGCGGCATTGCGACGATTACGCTCAATCGTCCGGACAAGCTGAACGCCTTTACCGAGGCGATGCAGGATGTATGGCTCGAGGCGCTCGAGGAATGCCGTGTGAATCCAGAGATTCGCGTCGTGGTGATGACGGGTACCGGGCGCGCATTCACGACGGGGGGGGACATCGAGACCTTTTCCGCGTCGGCAGCGCAGACCCCGGCGAACATCAAGGCGCGAGTAGCCGATGGCGTACAGCGTCTGCCACGCAAGATCACCGAGCTCGACAAGCCGGTGATCGCCGCGTTGAACGGTCTGGCGACGGGTGGTGGTCTGGACATCGCCCTCGCATGCGACATCCGTTTCGCAGCGCAGAGTGCGCGCTTTGCCGAGACCTACGTGCGCATGGGACTGATTCCCGGCGTCGGCGGGGCGTATCTGCTGCCGCGCATCGTCGGGATGTCGAAGGCGCTCGAGATGTTCTGGACAGCGGACTGGGTGGAGGCGTGCGACGCGGAACGCATCGGTCTGGTGAACAGGGTATTTCCCGACGCCGAGTTGATGGACGAGACATATGCGTTCGCACGCCGGATCGCGGACGGGCCGCCGCTTGCCGTGCAGTTGATCAAGCGAGTGATGCGGTTCGGTCTGGACAAAGACCTTCAGACGGCTCACGAACTGGTGGCTGCGAATCTGCCGATTGTACGCGCGAGCGAGGACCATCAGGAAGCGGTGAATGCGTTCAAGGAGAAGCGCACACCTAAATTCATTGGGCGCTGACAGCGCTGTCGACTCGAGAAGAAACGGAATATGGACAGACAGGCATTCGAGAAGTTTATTGAACCGCGCAGCGTCGCGATCGTCGGCGCATCACCGCAGCCGGGTAGTCCGCGCAATTCGCTGGTGCGTGTGCTGTTGAAGCATGGATTTGACGGCACCGTGTATCCGGTGAGCCCGAACCACGCCGAGGTAGAAGGGCTGAAGGCGTATCCGTCGGTGGCGGAATTGCCGGAAGTGCCGGACGTTGCGCTGGTGATCACGCCGGCTCACACAGTGCCGGGCGTCATTGCGGAGTGCGGTGAGAAGGGGATACGCAGCGCGATTGTCTTCAGTTCCGGATTCGAAGAGACGGAAGCCGGAAAGGAACATGCGCAGCGCCTGGCCGAAGCGGCGCGGGAGCACGGTGTGGCGGTAATCGGCGCCAACTGTCAGGGCGTGTGGTCGGTTCGTCGGCGCGTCATGATGACGTTCGGATCAGCAGCAATGAGTCTTCCGGCGCTCAAGCACGCGCCGATCGCGGTCGTCAGCCAGAGTGGCGCGCTTGCCGGGGCAATCGGCAATTTCCTGCAGAGCAACGGGATCGGATGCTCGTATATCGTCAGCGTCGGCAATGAGACATGTGCCGATGCGCTCGACGTACTCGAACACATCGTCGAGCAGGAAGATGTGCGCGTGGTCGCGCTCTACATCGAAGGACTCGATGAAGCGAGCCGGATCGTGAGGATTGCCGAGCGTGCGCGAGAACGCGGTGTGCAAATCGTCGCGTTGAAGGCTGGTCGATCGGCGATCGGCCAGCAGGCGACGGCGTCGCATACCGGGAAAATTGCTTCGGCGCACGCGGTCTATGCGGATGTGCTGGAGCAGGCAGGGGTGATCACGGTCGACAGCCTGATCGATGCAATGTCGGCGGTCGAGGTGCTGGCGTATCTGCCGTCACCGCGTGTGAGCGGCGATCGGCAGGGCGGGCTGGCCGTATTGAGTTCCTCGGGCGGGGCAGGCGCGCTGCTCGCCGACCACAGCAGTGAATATGGAATCTCGATGGCGGAGTTCGGCCAGCAAACCGCAGCAGAACTGGAGCGGGTTCTGCCGGCGTTCGCGCGCACAGCCAATCCGGTGGATCTGACGGGACAAATTCAGAGCGTGCCGACGCTGTTCCGTGACACGTGTTTCGCTATCGAGGCGGAGCCGAGGGCGGAGGCACTGATCGTGCAGTTTGCCAGTAGCGGTCGTCGGTACCTCGAGCCGAACGCTGAGGTGTTCAAGAAAGTGGCGCAGTCCATGCCGGTGGTGCTGAGTTTCATCGGGGAACTGCCGGATCACGAGGCATGCCGCTCGTTCAGGGAGGCGGGCGTGCTGCTGGTCGCGGATCCGTCGCATGCGATGAAAGCGCTGTCGCTGCTGTACAAGCGGAGCCGGATGCTGTCGTTGCCAAGATCAGCGATTCGGACGCCATTGGCGAGCCGGGCGGCGCCGCAGGACTGGGCGCAGACGATGCGGTTCTGTGCGGAAAGCGGGATGACGCCGGCGAGGTGGGTGGTGCTCGGGCCGGAGGACCGCGCGTTGGACGCATGTGCCGGAATGGCGTACCCGCTGGTCGTGAAAGTGCTGCCATCGGAATGCGAGCACAAGACCGAGCTTGGCCTCGTGAAGTTGCGCGTTCAAACCGCGGAGGAGGTCGATGCGTGTGCACGCGAGTTTCGCGAGCGGGTAGGCAGACCGGATATGGGCGTGCTGGTTCAGGAAATGATCGGTGATGGCGTCGAAATCGTGGTGTCGTGCATGAGGCAGACGGACTTCGGACCGATCATCTCGATCGGCTCCGGTGGCGTCGCGGTGGAGCTGTACCGCGACATGTCGCACCTGGCGCTCCCGGTGACTGCCGACCAGGTTCGTCAGGCGCTTCGGAAGCTCAAGCTGTGGACGCTTCTGGAAGGTTTCCGTGGAAAGCCTGCGGCGGACCTGGACGCGCTGGTGGAGGCTGCAGTGCGGTTTGGCGACATGTTCCTCGCGAGCCCGGCGATCCAGGAGTTCGAGATCAACCCGGTGATCGTGAAGTCTCGTGGACGGGGACTGGTTGCCGTCGATGCGCTGGTGACGGTGCAGTGAAAGAATGCCGGACGCGCTGGGGACAGCGCGTCCGGCTGCTTCGGTTCTTGATGTTCGGGTTAAAGAATGAAAATCCTGGTGCCAGTGAAAAGAGTGGTCGATTACAACGTGAAGGTCCGCGTGAAGTCGGACAACACAGGCGTCGACATCGCGAACGTGAAGATGTCGATGAACCCGTTCGACGAAATCGCGGTGGAAGAAACCGTGCGCCTGAAGGAAGCAGGCGTGGCGACTGAAGTGATCGCCGTGTCGGTGGGCGTTGCGCAAGCGCAGGAAACGCTGCGTACGGCGCTCGCGATCGGTGCGGATCGCGCGATCCTCGTCGAATCGAACGATGGTGTCGAGCCGCTGGGCGTCGCGAAGATCCTGAAGGCGCTGGTCGACAAGGAACAACCGCAACTGGTGATCCTCGGCAAGCAGGCGATCGACGACGATTCGAACCAGACCGGCCAGATGCTGGCCGCGCTGGCAGGCCTGCCGCAAGCGACGTTCGCATCGAAGGTCACGGTGGCCGACGGTAAAGCAACGGTCGCACGCGAAGTCGATGGTGGCGCGGAAACGCTGTCGCTGTCGCTGCCGGCCGTCATTACGACCGACCTGCGCCTGAACGAGCCGCGTTACGTGACGCTGCCGAACATCATGAAGGCGAAGAAGAAGCCGCTGGAAACCGTGAAGCCGGAAGACCTGGGCGTCGACGTCGCGCCGCGTCTGAAGACGCTGAAGGTGGTCGAGCCGCCGAAGCGCGCAGCCGGCGTGAAGGTGCCGGACGTGAAGACGCTGGTCGAGAAGCTGAAGACCGAAGCCAAGGTGCTGTGAGAGGGAGCGGAAAGAAATGACGATTCTGGTGATTGCAGAACACGACAACGCGTCGATCAAGGCCGCGACGCTGAACACGGTGGCGGCGGCAGCGAAGATCGGCGGCGACATTCACGTGCTGGTCGCGGGCCACAATGCGCAAGCGGCTGCCGACGCGGCAGCGAAGATCGCAGGTGTTGGCAAGGTGTTGCTGGCCGACGCGCCGCAACTCGAAGCGGGTCTCGCGGAAAACGTCGAAGCGACCGCGCTGAACATCGCGAAGGACTACTCGCACATCCTCGCGCCGGCTACGGCCTACGGCAAGAACATCGCCCCGCGTATCGCCGCGAAGCTGGACGTCGCGCAGATCTCGGACATCACGGCGGTCGATTCGGCCGACACGTTCGAGCGCCCGATCTACGCGGGCAACGCGATCGCGACGGTGCAGTCGAGCGATCCGATCAAGGTCATCACGGTACGTGCGACGGGTTTCGATCCGGTGGCGGCGGAAGGCGGCAGCGGGTCGGTCGAGAAGATCGAAGCGGCAGCCGATGCCGGCAAGTCGCAGTTCGTGAGCCGTGAAGTGACGAAGCTGGACCGTCCGGAACTGACGAGCGCAAGCATCATCGTGTCGGGCGGCCGCGGTCTGGGCAGCGGCGAGAACTACACGAAGGTGCTGGAGCCGCTGGCGGACAAGCTGAGCGCGGCGCTGGGTGCCTCGCGCGCGGCAGTCGACGCGGGCTACGTGCCGAACGACTATCAGGTCGGCCAGACCGGCAAGATCGTCGCACCGCAGCTGTACATCGCGGTCGGCATCTCGGGTGCGATTCAGCATTTGGCCGGCATGAAGGATTCGAAGGTGATCGTCGCGATCAACAAGGATCCGGAAGCACCGATCTTCAGCGTGGCCGACTATGGCCTCGTTGGCGATTTGTTCACGGTCGTGCCGGAACTCGTCGGCCAACTGGGCTGACGCGCGCAATATCGTGACGTCGAATTTTGGTGACGCACCGCGGCCTTGCTTCGTGAACAGGCGGCGACGCCACCGGGGATCGTTCAGGCCGACGCCCCGATCACGAGCGCACGCAATGCCGCGATATCACCGGGCGGAGGAGCCGAGATGACTGCAGCGAAACATTCTCTGCGAGCAGCAATCTGGAAATGGTTGGGCTGCGGCGCTGCCGGGCATTTTCGTCTCTCGCGTATCGGCCGATCGGATGAAAGCCGGTGGCGTTGTGTGCGAGTCGACATCGATTGCCCGTCCGGACCCTTGTCGATCGTGTTCTTTCGTCACGACGACGGGGCGTGGCACGTTTATCCTCCCGACCGAACGCGCGCGGCGATCGGCGGATCGCGCTATGCCGGCCAGTTTCTCTTTGACGTACATGAACCAAGAAAAAATCTTACGCGTGTTTAGCGCGTCGGCGGTGCGCGCACGATTGCCGGTGACCGACGTTTGTCGATTGAATGAAGCGCAAATTGAATGGGAGATCGAGATTGGGACAATCTCTGAATAGCGTCGGCGTGGTAGGCGCGGGCGCCATGGGGCGCGGTATCGCACAAGTTTGCGCGGTAGCCGGCTGCGACGTAAATTTGTTCGATGTGAATGACGGCGCGGTGACGCGGGCCGTTTCGGCGATACGCAACGATCTGATGCGGTCGGTCGAACATGGGCGGATCGAGCAGCGCGACGCGGACGCCGCGCTGCAGCGGATCACCGGGGCAGCCAGTCTGGCAGAAATGGCCAGGTGCGATCTGGTCGTGGAGGCGATCGTCGAGAACCTCGGCATCAAGCAGCGGCTGTTGCAGGATCTGGAGTCGATCGTGTCGCCGTCGTGCATTCTGGCGACCAACACGTCGTCGCTGAGCGTGACGTCTATCGCATCCGGTTGTGTGCAGCCATCTCGCGTGGCAGGGTGGCACTTCTTCAATCCGGTTACGCGGATGCGACTGGTCGAGATCGTGCAGGCGCCCCGAACGGCAACGGAAGCGATCGATGCGCTGGTCGAGTTGTCGCGGCGCATCGGACATCGGCCGATCGTTGTGCCGGATTCGCCGGGTTTCGTGGTCAACCATGCGGGCCGTGCCTTCGTCACTGAAGGGCTGAAGCTGCTCGCGGAAAAAAACGCCGAACACTCGGTGCTGGATGCGATCCTGCGCCAGTGCGCAGGGTTCCGCATGGGGCCGTTCGAGCTGCTGGATCTGACCGGGCTCGACGTGTCCGTTCCAGTGATGGAATCGATTCATGCGCAGTACTACGGCGACGATCGCTACCGACCTGTGATGCTCGCACGCACGCGCCTCCACGCGGGTCTGTTGGGTCGGAAGGCGGGACAGGGTTTTTACAACTACGACGGCAAGCCGGCGGCGGCACATGAGCAGCAGCAGCAGGGGGTCCCGGTGGTTGACTTCGCGGTGTGGTGGCCGACGGAGGGGGGGGCGGCGTTGCCCGAAACGGTTGTGCCGTTGCTGTCGCAGGCGACGCGTGCGGCCGACTTGCATGCCGCCGATGTGGTCCTGATCGCGCCACTGGACACGGACCTTTCAACTGCGATTGCGAATTTCCGGCTCGATCCGAGCAAGGTCGTCGGGATCGATCCCGTGTTCTGCGGGACTTCGGGCGTGACGTTGATGACCTGCCCGGGAACAGTGAAGTCGACGGTAGTTCGCGCGCAGGCGATATTTGCAGCGCAATCGATTCCCGCGTTTGTCATTTCGGATTCCCCTGGATTCGTTGCGCCCCGAGTGGTGGCGTGCATTGTCAACCTCGCTTGCGAAATGGCCCAGCAGGGCATCGCGTCACCGGAGGATATCGATGTATCGCTGCGTCTCGGCCTCGGTTATCCGACGGGGCCGTTCGAGTGGGGCGATGCGCTCGGCGCACATCGGGTGCTCGACGTCCTCAGGGGACTTTACGAGACCTTCGGGGATCAGCGATACCGACCGTCGCCGTGGCTCGTCCGGCGTGCACGTCTCGGTCTGCCGTTGACGTCACCGGAGCGGGCCGCTGCCTGACGAACATCGATCGACGGACGACGGACTGCTCCGGCCGTTCCGCGTACTGTGCGTCGCGCAACCGGAAATAAAACGGGAGGAGACTGATGATGAAACTGCGATTTGCGCTTACATGGACGCTCGCCGTCGCCGTGGCGATGCCGGGCGCCTTTGCGGCTTCGTCGGGAGAGCCGCTGAAGGTCGGCGTGATTGTCGATATGTCCGGCGTCTACTCGGGCATCGGCGGAACGGGCGGGGTGGCGGCGGTCAAGATGGCCGTGCGCGATTTCGGCGGTAAGGTACTCGGCAGGCCGATCGAAGTGCTGTCTGCAGACTACCAGAACAAGGTCGATATTACGGCGACGCGCGCGCGGCAATGGTACGACAGGGATAACGTGTCGATGGTGATCGAATCGACCGATTCGGCCTCGGCGCTCGCGCTGCAGAAGCTGGGCATGGAAAAGCGCAAGGTGACGATCTTTGCTGGCTCGGCAACGACGGAGCTGACCGGCAAGCAGTGTTCCCCGTACGGCGTGCACTATGTGTACGACACCTATGCGCTTGCGAACGGGACGGCCCGGGCGGTGGTATCGGAAGGTGGGAGACGCTGGTTCTTCATCACGGCCGACTACGCATTCGGTCATTCGTTGCAGTCGCAGGCCACGCAGGTTGTCACGTCGATGGGCGGACAGGTCGTGGGAAGTATCGACCACCCTCTGGCGACACCGGACTTCGCGTCTTTCCTGATGCAGGCTCAGTCGTCGACGGCCCAGGTCATCGGGCTCGCGAACGCGGGGCGCGACACGCAAAATGCGATTCGTCAGGCTGCCGAGTTCGGCATGATGATCGGCAAGCAGATCGTTGCACCGCTGCTGATTTTCGATGGCGATCTGAAGGGCATCGGCCTGAAGACGGCTCAGGGTCTTCAGTTCACCACCGCGTTCTACTGGGACTACAACGATCGGACGCGCGCGTTCGCGAAGGCATTCAACGCCGAGACCGGCAAGATGCCTACGATGGTCCAGGCGGGCATGTACTCCGCCGTAACTCACTATCTCCAGGCCGTTCAGGCGGCGGGAACGGTGGACAGCGATGCGGTCATGGCGAAAATGAAGGCGATGCCGATCAATGATTTCTTTGCCCGGGACGGCCGTATTCTGGCAAACGGCCTGATGGTGCACGACATGTATCTGGCCGAGGCGAAGAAACCGTCGGAATCGAAGGGCGAGTGGGACCTGCTGAAGATTCGATCGGTGATCCCGAAGGAAACGGCGTTCCAGACGCTCCAGCAGAGTGGGTGCCAATTCACCGCACACTGAGCGAGCGTACGTTACAGGCGCGTGCACGGTATGCCGTTCAGGAAGCAGCACTGCACATCATGTCGGACTCGACTCGGCACATGTCCGTCGAAACGACATCTGATGTAGAGACCGCAGACAACGATGCATCGCTGTCGCGTGAACGTGATCATGTCGTGGCGCGAGGAGCGGGCGTCGCACGTCGGTGAAAGCCCGTTGCGCATGTCCGTGCCGACCGCATTGGAGCCCGAAAGCCGAATCCGGGCGTCACTGGCATGTTCATTGCAATAAGAGTGTGATTTCAACTTCTCGATGCGACGCCACGTCATGAGTACACAAGCCTTTATCTGCGATGCAATCCGTACGCCGTTCGGCCGCTATGGCGGCTCGCTTTCTTCCGTGCGCGCCGACGATTTGGCCGCGATTCCGATCAGGGCGCTGATGGCGCGCAATCCTGGCGTCGACTGGGAGGCGATCGGCGACGTGCTACTCGGCTGCGCGAATCAGGCCGGTGAGGACAACCGCAACGTCGCGCGCATGGCGAGCTTGCTCGCCGGCCTGCCGCTCGGCGTACCGGGCGCCACGATCAATCGACTGTGTGGCTCGGGCCTCGATGCGGTGGGCAGCGCGGCGCGCGCGATCAAGTCCGGCGAAACAGCGTTGATGGTTGCTGGCGGCGTGGAAAGCATGAGTCGCGCACCCTTTGTCATGCCGAAGGCGGAGTCGGCTTTCAGCCGTGCGAACGCGGTCTACGACACGACGATCGGCTGGCGATTCGTCAACAAGCTGATGAAGGAGCAGTACGGCGTCGATGCGATGCCGGAAACGGCGGAGAACGTTGCGGTCGACTACAAGATCGGGCGCGACGCTCAGGATCGGATGGCGCTGGCATCGCAGACGAAGGCGCTGGCCGCGCAAAAGCGCGGGTTCTTCGATAGCGAGATCACGCCTGTCTACATCCCGCAGAAAAAAGGCGAGCCGCTGGTCGTGAAGCAGGACGAGCATCCTCGCGAGACGTCGTTCGAAGCCCTTGCGAAGCTCAAGGGTGTCGTGCGGCCTGACGGCAGCGTGACGGCCGGAAACGCGAGCGGCGTCAACGACGGAGCCTGTGCGTTGCTGCTGTCCGACGAGCGCGCGATCGCCCAACACAGTCTCACGCCCCGTGCTCGGGTGGTCGCGATGGCAACCGCAGGTGTGCCGCCGCGCGTGATGGGTATCGGTCCGGCGCCGGCGACGGAGAAGGTACTGGCACTGGCCGGATTGCGGCTCGACGAGATCGACGTGATCGAACTCAACGAGGCGTTCGCCGCACAGGGGCTGGCCGTGTTACGCCTGCTGGGCCTGAAGGACGATGATCCCCGGGTAAATCCCAACGGCGGGGCGATTGCACTCGGTCATCCGCTCGGCGCATCGGGCGCGCGTCTCGTGACGACGGCAATCAATCAGTTGCACGCCACGAGCGGTCGCTACGCATTGTGCACGATGTGCATCGGGGTGGGTCAGGGCATCGCATTGATCCTGGAGCGCGTCTGAGTGCGATCGGATACGCGTAGCGAATTCGGCTGAAACCAGCGAGTTAATTTCGCGCGCCGACCACGCGGCGTTCATGTAACACACGCGCCGCTCATCGTTGGCTCATCGCCGGCGTGACATCGAGCGTTGGTCCGCATATTCGCTGCGCGGCAACGAACGATCATTTTTCTCAAGGAGCAGAAGTGATGCTGATAGGTGTGCCCGTCGAAACAACGCCGGGCGAAGCCCGCGTCGCCGTTACCCCGGAGACGGCTAGGAAACTGCAGGATCAGGGATACACGGTGCGCGTGGCTTCCGGTGCAGGGCTGAGGGCCAGCTATACCGACGACGCTTATCGGGCCGCCGGCGCCGAGATCGTGGATCATGCGGCTGCGCTCGGCTGCGAGGTTGTGCTTAAAGTCAGATCGCCGCTCGACAGCGAACTCGCCGCTTTCGGCATGGGGGCCGTGCTGGTCGGGATGCTCAATCCGTTCGATGCAGCCGGTCTCGAACGGCTCGCCAAAGCTGGCATCACGGCGTTCGCGCTCGAGGCCGCGCCGCGAACGACTCGCGCGCAAAGCCTGGATGTGCTGTCGAGCCAGGCGAATATCGCGGGCTACAAGGCTGTCATGATCGCCGCCGATCGATATCGGCGCATCTTCCCGATGTTGATGACGGCAGCGGGGACCGTGAAGGCGGCGCGGGTCGTGATTCTCGGTGTCGGGGTTGCCGGGTTGCAGGCCATCGCGACGGCAAAGCGCCTGGGCGCTGTCATCGAAGCGAGCGACGTGCGTCCGAGCGTCAAGGAGCAGGTGGAGTCTCTGGGGGCGAAGTTCATCGACGTGCCCTACGAAACGGCGGAAGAAAAAGAGGCCGCGGAGGGTGTCGGCGGATACGCGAGGCCGATGCCGGCCTCGTGGCTGCAGCGTCAGCAGGTTGAAGTGGCCAGGCGTGTCGCGGCCGCCGATATCGTCATCACCACGGCGCTGATTCCCGGGCGACCCGCGCCGGTGCTGGTGACCGAGGCGATGGTGGAATCGATGAAGCCGGGTTCCGTCATCGTGGATCTCGCGGCGGCCCAGGGTGGCAATTGCCCGCTGACCGAGCCGGGTAGCACTGCGGTTCGGCATGGGGTGACGATCGTCGGCGAAACGAACCTGCCTGCGCTGGTCGCCACCGACGCCAGCAACCTGTATGCGCGCAACGTACTCGATTTCCTGAAACTGATTCTACCGAAGGGCGGCGGCGTGACGATCGATCTCGAGGATGACATCGTTGCCGCCTGCCTGGTTGCCCGGGACGGAATGGTCATGCGCGATCAACCTGCTCCCGTCCGTTCAACGGCGGAAGCTTCGACCACGAACTGAGAATCGCCATGGAAGCTGTCAGCCACATCATCACTAACCTGATCATCTTTGCCCTGGCCATCTATGTCGGCTATCACGTCGTCTGGAATGTGACGCCCGCACTGCATACGCCGTTGATGGCCGTGACCAACGCGATCTCGGCAATCGTTATCGTCGGCGCGATGCTCGCGGCGGGACTGACATCGAGCGGTCTCGGCAGAACCGCTGGCGTGCTCGCGGTTGCGCTCGCGGCGGTCAACGTGTTCGGGGGCTTCCTCGTCACGCGACGGATGCTGGAAATGTTCAGGAAGAAAGACAGAAAGACGACTGAAAAGGCGGGGGCGTAACGATCATGAGCATGAACCTCGTTACCTTGTTGTATTTGCTGGCCAGCATCTGTTTCATTCAGGCGCTGAAGGGGCTGTCTCACCCGACGACGGCCATTCGCGGAAACGCATTCGGCATGACCGGCATGGCAATCGCAGTACTGACCACCGCGGCTCTGATCGTGAAGCTCGCCGCCACGCCGACCGGGCTCGGGCTCGTGCTGCTCGGTCTGCTCCTGGGGGGAACCGTCGGCGCCCTGATGGCGTATCGCGTGGAAATGACCAAGATGCCGGAGCTGGTGGCGTTCATGCACAGCATGATCGGCTTGGCAGCCGTCTTCATCGCGGTGGCCGCGGTGACGGAGCCTTGGGCGTTCGGCATTACGCCTGCGCCGTTGGCTGCGGGCGCGGGGCTAGACGGTCTCGCGCATCCGTCGATCCCGACCGGCAACCGGCTCGAGCTTTTCCTCGGAGCGGCGATTGGCGCGATCACGTTCAGCGGATCGGTGATCGCGTTCGGCAAGCTCAGCGGTAAATACACGCTGCGCGTATTCCAGGGCGCGCCGGTTCAGTTCAAGGGGCAGCATTTTCTGAACCTCGTGCTGGGACTGACCACGATCGCGCTCGGCCTGACGTTCATGGCGAACGAAAGCTGGTCCGTGTTTCTGTTGATGCTGGCATTCGCGTTCGTGATGGGCGTGTTGATCATCATCCCGATCGGCGGCGCAGACATGCCGGTGGTGGTGTCGATGCTGAACAGCTACTCCGGCTGGGCGGCCGCGGGCATCGGCTTTTCGCTCAGCAATCCGATGCTGATCATTGCCGGATCGTTGGTGGGTAGCTCCGGTGCGATTCTGTCCTACATCATGTGCAAGGCGATGAACCGGTCGTTCTTCAACGTGATTCTGGGCGGGTTCGGCGGCGAGGCCAATGCCGATGTCGGCGGGGCCAAGGAACAGCGTCCGGTCAAGAGCGGCAGTGCGGATGACGCCGCGTACATGCTGTCGAACGCGGAATCCGTGATCATCGTTCCGGGATATGGCCTGGCGGTCGCGCGTGCGCAACATGCGATCAACGAGCTGTCTCAGAAACTCACGGAAAAGGGTGTGACGGTGAAGTACGCGATTCATCCGGTCGCGGGGCGCATGCCCGGTCACATGAACGTGCTGCTCGCGGAAGCCGAGGTGCCGTACGACAAGGTGTTCGAGATGGAGGAGATCAACGGCGAATTCTCGCAGGCCGACGTCGCGATCGTGCTCGGTGCCAACGACGTGGTGAACCCGGTCGCGCTGGAAAAGGGCAGTCCGATTTACGGTATGCCGATCCTCGATGCATACAAGGCGCGAACGGTCATCGTCAATAAACGTTCGATGGCTGCCGGATATGCGGGGCTCGACAACGAGTTGTTCTATATGGACAAGACGATGATGGTTTTCGGCGACGCGAAGAAGGTTGTCGAGGACATGGTGAAGGCCATCGACTAAACGGGCCGACTGACACGGACCTCGCTCCGGTCCGCATCCGTGTCCGAGTGATCAGGAGGGGAAAATGTTTGGTTCGACGCTGGTACAAAGGCATGTCGGCAACACGTCGCTGACGGCCGAATTTCACGAAGGCTCGGGACGACTTCGCATATCGTCGAACGGCGTGCTGTCGCACGAATTCTTTCCGCCCCAGTCATGGATGATCGTGGCCACGAGCGCCGGTGCAAGCAATTGGGGCACGCGCCCGAGCAAGACAGACCTTCTGCATGTCCTCGAGCAGTTCGACGGATGACGCGAGACGGCGGTCTGCGATTCCGGGTTACGCGTCGCATTGGGCGCCGTCTCGCCATCGCGCAGTTCGTCCGTTTATTCAGAGAGATCGATGACAAATTCAGCTGTCGTGCATAGTGACGCAGCGCAACAGCGCGAATCCATGGAATACGACGTCGTGATCGTCGGCGGCGGCCCCGCCGGGCTGTCGGCGGCGATCCGGCTCAAGCAGCTGGCCGCCGAGAAAGGCACCGAGATCGGCGTGTGCGTGCTCGAGAAGGGTTCCGAGATCGGCGCGCACATCCTGTCGGGCGCGGTGATGGACCCGCGCGCGATCAACGAACTGTTCCCCGACTGGAAGGAACGCGGTGCGCCGCTCGACGTCGAGGTGACGGAAGACCGCTTCCTGTTCCTGTCCGAGAAGAGCGCGGTCACCACGCCGAACTGGGCGCTGCCCGCCAACTTCCTGAACCACGGCAACTACGTGATTTCGCTGGGCAACGTCACGCGGTGGCTCGGCCAGCAGGCAGAGGCGCTCGGTGTGGAGATCTTCCCGGGCTTTCCCGCGGCGGAGATTCTCTACAACGACGACGGCTCGGTCAAAGGCGTCGCCACCGGCAACATGGGCGTGGGCAAGGACGGCGAGCCGACCGAGAACTTCCAGCTCGGGATGGAACTGCACGCGAAGTACACGCTGTTCGCCGAAGGCTGCCGCGGCCATCTCGGCCGGCAGCTGATCTCGAAATTCAAGCTCGACGCGAACGCCGATCCGCAGGCGTACGGGATCGGCATCAAGGAACTGTGGGAAATCGATCCGGCCAAGCACAAGCCGGGCCTCGTGATCCACACGGCCGGCTGGCCGCTGAAGTCCGATACGTACGGCGGCTCGTTCCTGTATCACATGGACAACAACCAGGTCGTGGTCGGCTTCGTGGTGGGCCTGGGCTACACGAACCCGTACCTGTCGCCGTTCGAGGAATTCCAGCGCTACAAGACGCACCCGTCGATCCGCGCATTCCTCGAAGGCGGCAAGCGCGTGTCGTACGGCGCGCGGGCGATCACGGCCGGCGGCCTGCTGTCGCTGCCGAAGACGGTGTTCCCGGGCGGCGCGCTGATCGGCGACGACGCGGGTTTCCTGAACGCGTCGCGGATCAAGGGCAGCCACGCGGCGATCAAGACCGGCATGCTGGCGGCCGATGCGGCATTCGACGCGGTGCAGGCCGGCCGTCAGTCGGACGAGCTCACCGCGTACCCGGATGCGTTCAAGCAATCGTGGCTGTACACGGAGCTGTACCGCGCGCGCAACTTCAAGCAGTGGATGGCCAAGGGCCTGTACCTGGGCACGCTGATGGTCGGGCTCGAGCAGAAGGTGATGGGCGGCAACGTGCCGTGGACGCTGCATCACCAGCATGCGGACCACGAGATGCTGAAGCCGGCGTCGCAGTGCGAGCCGATCGCGTATCCGAAGCCGGACGGCAAGCTGACGTTCGACCGGCTGTCGTCGGTGTTCATCTCGAACACGAACCACGAGGAGAACCAGCCGGCGCACCTGACGCTGAAGGATGCGAGCGTGCCGGTGAACGTGAACCTGCGTACCTACGCGGGGCCGGAGGCACGCTTTTGCCCGGCGGCGGTGTACGAGTTCGTGAAGAACGACGACGGCAGCGATCGCCTGGTGATCAACGCGCAGAACTGCGTGCACTGCAAGACCTGCGACATCAAGGACCCGACGCAGAACATCGTGTGGGTCACGCCGGAAGGTGGTGGCGGGCCGAATTACCCGAACATGTAGCGCACCATCGAAACGAGAGCGGTCGTGACGCGAAATCGGCGGTCCGTGCCAGTTCGGTACGGCTTCCGAAGTGGAAGGCACAGGCTACTTCCGAGGGTATTCCCGATGCCCGGGGCCTTGCCTGGCGGGAGTCGCTGGAATGGACATCTGTCTTTTTCAAGGACACATCTGCCGCGTTGTCTGCACACGTTCCTTTCGCATCTCCGTCGACTTCGATGATCAATGAAGTCGCATCTTGCCAGGTGCCTTCCGATCGGAGCCGCATGGACACGGGCCCCGGCTCCTTCGCTTCAAGATCACGTTCGCCCGGCGTCGGCGCCGTGCGGGTCGCCTGGAACACCGGCCTGATGCTGGCATGGGCATTGCATTATCCGTGCTACTTGACGTGCCGCTGCAGGGCTGCGGATTCAAGCACAGGGCCGATGCCACCGAGGTCGCGGACGGTTCGTCGTTCGCGCAGACAGCCGGCGGCATTCGAGGTCGAGCGATAGCAGTAAAAAAAACAGGAGACAATCGATGCACCACCTTCCATTTTTCGAAACCGCACACCGCGACGCGCGGCGCGGGACAGATCACGCTCCCCATGCGCGGCCATCGGTGATCCGCCTTTCGATTGAGTGAACGCCGTCCCGAACGTTGACGGCCGTTCGTTCGGCGCGTCCTCTATCCCAACGATCGAAAAAGAGGTATCAAAGTCATGGAAGGCTTGATTTCGGCTGGCGTTATCGGGCTGAGCCTGGGCACCCAGTATGCATTGATCAGCATCGGGTTCACGCTCATATTCGGCATCATGGGCGTGGTGAACTTCGCTCATGGCGGTTTCTACATCCTCGGCGGTTACATCGCCTATTCGCTGTCCCAGTCCATGGGCGTGCCGTTTGCGGCAGCGGTGCTGATCGCCGCGTTGGCCACGGGCGCGATCGGCTATCTGGTGGAGGTCGTGGTTGTGGAGCGGAATGTCTCCGACCATTTGGCGACGATGCTGATGACGTTGGGCATCTATCAGATCATCACGACCGGCATGACGGCCGCCTATGGGGCCGAGCCGATGAATTTCCCGTTCCCGGTGACCGGCTCGCTGCGCGGTCCTGGTTTCTATATTCCTTACGCAAACCTGATCGTCTTCGGCGTGTGCGCGCTCGCGATCGGCAGCGTCTATTACCTCGTCTTCAGGACCCGATACGGTATCGCGCTGCGTGCGATGGCGGACGACAGTCCGGTTGCGCGCGCACAGGGGATCCGGCCCGCACGCATGTTCCCGCTGGCGTTTGCCATTGCAACGGCACTGGCGGGGCTCACCGGCGCACTCGTCACACCGATTCTTGCGTTGGAGCCTTCCAGCGGAGATGCCGTGCTCGGCAGGGCGTTCATCGTTGTCGTCATGGGCGGACTGGGCAGTGTCGGCGGTGCCACGATCTCCGCATTCGTCGTCGGCCTCGTGGAGGCTTACGCGAGTGTCTATCTCGGTGGTTCCCAAGGCGCGCTCGTGCTGTTCGTGATCGTGATGCTGATCCTCTTGATTCGCCCGCAGGGGCTGTTCGGTACCGTTACACGCAAGGCCTGAATTATGAAAATGACCCATCGTCGCCGTGACTTCATGCTCGACATATCGGGCGTGATCGTACTGCTACTGCTTCTCATCGTACCCTTCGCGTCAACGGACCCGTTCATGTATTCGCTGGCCGGTCAGTCCGCCATCGGCGTGTGCGCCGCGCTTGGCATCTACATCATGCTGCGGCTTGGGCTCCTGTCGTTCTCCGCGCCGTCTTTCATGGCGCTCGGTGGCTATGCCGCCGCCATCGCGGCGAATGCCGGTACGACGAACCTCATTCTGCTCATGCTCATCAGTGCGATCGTGCCGGCGCTCGTGGCGCTGCCGCTCGGGGCGTTGGTCCTCCGACTCAAAGGCGTGTACTTCATTTTCATTACGTTCGTCTTCAACGAAATACTTCAGATCGTCATCTTCCAAACGCCGACATTGACGGGCGGTGCGAACGGGATCACGGGTGTCCCGCCAGCATTGCTATTCGGGATGGGTGCCACGTCGCCGGCGACGGTCGTCGTCGTCACTGTTGCCATTTGCATCGTTTCCGCGTTGTTTACGCTCGGCATGACGCACGTTCTCCGGCCCGAGTTCTCGTCGATCGAGGAGAACGAGACGCTCGCGGAAAGCCTTGGCGTTGCTCCCTGGAAATATCGCACCATCGGCTTCGTTACCTCGGCCGCCGTGTCCGGACTGGCGGGTTTCGCACTCGTCAACATGCTTTCGACCGCCCATCCGAGCTCGTTCACCACGTGGTCGGTGAACAGCTACATCGCGTATGTCTTCGTCGGGGGCCGCGGATCGTTGCTGGGTGTCGTGGTGGGCAGCCTTCTGCTTATCACGATGAACGATGTTTTCAGCAGCTACGCTCAATTGTCGTCCGGATTGTTCGGGCTGCTGCTCGTCATCGTGATGATGATTGCACCCGGTGGCATCGTGGGAACGCTGACGAACGTGTTTGACAAGATGAGGGGACGCCATCGCGGCGTACTTCAACCGCGTATCGAGGATCGCCGAGCATGAGTTCGCCTATTGATATTTCAAAACAGAGCAACCGAGCGCCCGTGCCGGCGACATTGCAAGTCGAAGCGATCACCAAGCGATTCGGCGGCCTGCGCGTATTCGAAGGCATTTCGTTCGAAGTGCCGGCGGGCGACGTGCTTGGCGTGATCGGCCCGAACGGCGCAGGCAAGACTACGCTGATCAATGTCATGAGCGGCATGCTGCCGCCGACGTCGGGACGCATTTTGCTGGGCGGGCAGGTCATCTCCGGGATGCGGTTCTACAACGTGGCACGTCTTGGCGTCGCGCGCAGCTTCCAGCAGACCAACACGTTCAAGAGCGCGACGGTCGAAGAGAATCTGTTTCGTGCGCAGCGCTTCAGCACCTCCCATTCGAATGCAGATCTCGGCATCGAAGGTTTGCTGGACGAGTTCGGTCTTGCACAGCACCGTTGCGATCCGAGCGACAAGTTGCCGTATGGACTCCAGAAAATGTTGGGCCTCGTGATGGTGCTCGCTTCGAGACCCCGTTTTTTGCTTCTTGACGAGCCGGCCGCAGGGCTGGAGGCCCGGGAGCGGCCGCAGGTGGACCGCTTCATCGAGCATGCGCGCAGCGTGCTGGGCTGCGGCGTCATGATCGTGGAGCACGACATGGATATGGTCAAGCGACTGTGCCCGCGCATTGTCGTGCTCGAGGCGGGGCGGCTTCTCGCCGAGGGAGCGCCGGGCGATGTGCTTTCCCGTCGTGACGTCATCGAGGCCTATCTGGGCGTGAGTGAGGATTGAAAATGCTGAGCATCGAGAAACTGGTCGTTCGTTATGGCGGCATCGTGGCCCTCCGGGAAGTGTCGATCGACGTGGAGGAGGGCGAAACGGTCCTGTTGGTCGGCGCGAATGGCGCGGGCAAGTCGAGCCTGATCAATGCCGTAGTTGGTCTGGTTCCCGCGGTGTCCGGTCAGATCCGTTTTGCCGGGAAGGACCTGGTTGGCGTCTCGTGCCCCGGTCGCGCCCGTCTCGGCATCGGCTATTCGCCGGAGGGGCGCCGGATATTTCGCTCGCTGAGCGTGAGGGAAAATGTACTGGCGGGCACGCTCGGTATTTCGAAGATGCAGGCGCAAGCGAACCTCGAGTGGATGGAGCGGACTTTTCCGTTGCTCGCCGAGCGTGCAGACCAACCGGCCAACCAACTGAGCGGCGGGCAGCAGCAGGTCGTCGCGCTGGCTCGAGCGGCAAGCACGCTGCCCAAATTGCTGCTTCTGGACGAACCATTCCTCGGACTGGCACCCGTCTGGATCGAGCGCATCAGCGAGTCGATTCGGGAGCTGCAGCGTCGCGGCACCACGATTCTGATGACCGAACAAATGGCACGCCCCGCGCTCAAGCTTGTCGACCGCGCGTACGTCATGCGTGGCGGCGAGGTGCGGCGCAGCGGCACGGTCGACGAGATTCGGGATGTCGCACTCGCGGAGGAATATCTTTGAATTCGAATTCACATCAAGACAAGGTGATGCAATGACGAACATGTTTCCGTACCCGCAACTGAAGGCCGGTCGCGATGAGCCTATCATCGATCCCGACCTGCCGATTATCGATTCAGCTCACCATCTCTTTGACAGACCGGCATTGCGCTACATGTTCGAGGATTACCTGGCGGACGTGAACGCGGGACACCGAATCGTCGCGTCCATCTACGTGGAAACGCTTGCCTTCGCACGGAAGGACGGCCCAGAGGTGCTGCGGCCGCTTGGCGAGGTCGAGTTCGCGAACGGGGTTGCGGCGATGAGCGCCAGCGGCGCCTATGGCGATTGCCGCGTCTGCGCGGCGATCGTCGGGAACGCGGACCTGCGATTCGGGTCGGCAGTGGCCGAATTGCTCGACCGGTCGCTTGAAGCCGCGCCGGAGCGATTCCGGGGCGTTCGGCAGATCACGATCGAGGATCCGAGCGATGCGCCTTTCCGCTATGTCACGAACCGGCCGGCGCCCGGAATCATGAAATCCCCGGGATTTCGCGCCGGCTTCCAGGAGGTGGCAGCACGCGGCCTGACGTTCGATGCGGCAGTGTTCCATCATCAGATGGCCGACATTTGCGAGCTTGCCGATATGTTTCCCGATACGATCATCGTCCTCAATCACCTGGGCCAGGCGATGAGCATGGACATGGACGCCGACGGCCGTGCCGGCGTGTTCGCGCAGTGGCGATCGGCCGTACGCGAGGTGGCGCGCCGCCAAAACGTGCTGTGCAAGATCGGCGGCCTGGGATTGCCGTTTTGGGGGTTCGGTTTCGAGAAACGCGCGGAGCCGGTCGGCTATCTGGAACTCGCCGATGCGTGGAGGCCCTATGTCGAGACCGTCATCGATGCTTTCGGCGTCGAGCGCTGCATGATGGAAAGCAATTATCCGCCCGATGGTCGATCCTGCGGATTCGTGCCGATGTGGAACGCGCTGAAGCATATCGTCCGGGGCGCATCGCCTCGAGAAAAGGCGGCGCTTTTTCACGATACCGCGGCCCGCGTTTACCGCATCGACCTTTCCTGAACCGGGCGTCGTGCGCCGGGGGCGCGCGAGCAGATTGATCGACGCGCCGCACGAACCCGGCGAGAAGATCCACAGTTCAGCCTGCCGTCCGCGCATCGTGGACGGCAGGCGCGATGTCTCAGTGAGATGGAATGCCCGCCGTGGAGCCACCGTCCACGGGCATGACGATGCCCGTGACGAAGCTGGCATCATCCGACAGCAGAAACGCGATGGCGGCGGCAACCTCTTCAGGCTCTCCCTCGCGGCCGATCGGATGCGCCGCGCGAATGCGCTTTTCGTTTTCTGGATCCTCGAACATCACGGCTGTCATCGGGGTGCGAATCATCCCCGGCGCTACGGCGTTCACGCGGATACCGTAAGAGGCAAGTTCGAGCGCCATGGTATGCGTGATGCCCGAGACGCCGAACTTCGACGCGGAGTATGCGAGGCGGTTCGGTACGCCGCGGATTCCCGCCCCCGACGAAACGTTGACGATTGCCGCGGGTGTTTTCGCTTCCGTCGCGACGCGTGCAAATGCCTGGCAGACGTTGAACGTTCCATCGAGATTCACTGACAGGACGCGATGCCACGCCTCCGGATCGAAATCCAGCACGTTGCCCACGCCGCGGATGCCGGCGGAGTTCACGAGCCCGTGAAGCGGGCCGAATCGTCGAGCGGCGTCGGCCACGATGGCGTTGACGTCGTCGCGATTCGACACGTCCATCGCGACGGCGTGGATACGGCTAGTCGGGCCGAATTCCGAGGCGACCTTGTCAACATCGCCCTTGCGTACGTCTGCTGCGACGACCAATGCGCCCTCGGCGAACAGACGTCGAACACACGCCGCGCCAATCCCGCTGCCGGCTCCCGTTACGAGGATCGTTTTCCCTTCAAAACGCTTCATGTCACCTTTTCCTTTTCATATCGAAGCCACCACGTGCGGTCGGGTAACGCGGTCGAGACGCACGGATTCCTGATGTGGTCTCGTTGCTTCGCGATGCCGTGGTGACCGAGAGATTCGCCGAAAGTCTCGCGGTAGCGCGGACGCCCCATACGGCCTTCGGCGATTAATCGCACTATTCGAGGTTCACGGCGTCGCGGGTTCCGACGCAATGGCGATGCGTCGATCCTTTTGTCTCTTTCCGTTCGCGATCACGCCCATCCCGATCGGGAAGGCGAGCTGCTGATTGATTCCGTATTGCGCCTTGCCGCGCCAGCCGCCTTTGCCGAGGTAGCGGGATTCCGGCGTCGTCTCTCGCAACGCGGCCGCGATCTTTTGGCCATCCTGATCGGTTCCGGCTCGCGAGATCGCACGCAGAAGATGCTCCGCGGCGAGTGCGGACGGATAGAACAGCGTGTTATCTGGCACCTTCGACTTCATCACGCGCTCGTAGTCGGCATTCAGACGCTGGATGCCGGGGTCGTCCAGCGGAGCGAGTTCGAGCCAGTAGAACGCCTTCTGGGTTGAAATGTCTCCCACGGTGTTCAGCACCACCTCTGCGCCGCTGCCGAGGTCACCGAACGCGCCCGTGTATCCGGCGCCTAGCATTTGCTTGACTAGGACGCCAGCTTCACCCGGCGGCATCGGTCCGAACTCCACCGATTCGGGGCCCATGCTCATCAGGCGGGCCACGATGGGCGCGAAGTTCGTGGTGCCGCGTTGATAGAATTCGAGCGTCGCCTTGGCACCGGCCTTTTCGTACTCCTGGACCAGTGCTTTGCCTGCATCGGTGCCGCCCTGGTCGTTCGGTGCAACAACGATCACCTTGTTGAATTTGAACTCGTCCCTTGCGGCTTTCACGACATAGGCACCCCAGACCTGCGGCGTGAGTGATACCGCGAAGGCGAGCGGATATTGCGTGTTGATGACATCCTTCGCGTACGAGTGCGCGAAATTCACGATGCCGTACCGCTTCGCGATGGGCTTGAATCCCGCCAGTTCGACCGACGGAACCGGGCCCACAGCCGCATGAACCCCCTGGCTCGCGAAATAGTTGGCGGCGGCCGCTCCACCGGCAGCGGTCGCTTGCGAGTCGTAACTCGTCGGCACCACCTTGCACTTGCGGTTGCCGACTTGCAGGCCGCCATTGGCATTGGTATAGGCGGCCTCGAACTCGACGGCGGCTTTCTCGGCGAGGCCCTGCGACGATCCACCGCCGCTCATCGGGCCGAGCACGCCGATCTTGACTTCGCACGATTGTGCTGCCGCCGGCGTGCAAACCGCCCAGGATGCGGCGAGCGTCGCTGCGCAGGCCGCCGCTTTGGCCGTGTTCCAATGTTTCGCCATCAAAGTCTCCTTCTGGTAGTTATCTATGGGTGCAAGTCCGGAAAGGGCGCTACCTCATCCGAACACCCGAATCGGCCCGAAATACCTAGCGCTGGGCGCGAAAAAGATTGGTTTCGTGATTCGACCGAAAACGGATTGCCGTTTTTCGGCCTGGCGATAACCGATCTGGCAGTAATGAAGCAATTGCGATGCCAACGGGCGCCGGATGTGCTGCCGATCTAAGGAGAAGCGTCGCACGCAGGCGCGCCCGGTGTGATTCGACCGTCGCTGATACGGACAACTGTGTTTTCCGACGACATGCGCGAGCAATCGCGATGTCCCGGCGATCGTGCGATCGCCGTGGCGGCGTATGGGGTGGCGCCCGACGAAGCTGGTACGGAACCTGCAATCGATTCGCGCCTGAGCGGAATGAAACCGCGACGCGGCATATTTTGGAAAAGGGGCTGTACATGAAAGTCGGGTATATCGGTTTGGGCGCGATGGGGGCGCCGTTGGCGCAAAGGCTCATCGGCACATACGACCTGTGCGTCTGGGATATCAATACTGCGGCCGTCGCCGAGTTCGAGAAGCTCGGTGCGGGCGTCGCGTCATCCGCGGCTGAGCTGGCGCATCGCTGCGACGTCCTGATGCTGTGTCTGCCGCGCACGGAGAACGTGCGGCAGGTGATCTTCGGCGCACAAGGGCTGGCGCAAGGGCTGACGCCGGGAAAGATCATCATCGATCAGACGAGCGGTGTGCCGGAGCAAACCCGGGACATCGCACGCCAATTGGAGGCAAAGGGCGTCGCGATGATCGACGCGCCGGTGGCGGGCGGTGTGGCGGCCGCTCGCGCGGGCAAGGTGACCATCATGGTCTCCGGTTCCGACAGTGCCTATCAGACAGTATCGCCGATCCTGCATGCAATCAGTTCGAACGTCTTCCGATGCGGGGAGCGGGTCGGCGACGGGCAGGCAATCAAGCTGGTCAACAACGTGATGAACGCGGCATGCCGCCTGGCGACGCTGGAAATCGTCGCGATGGGAAGAAAGTCGGGACTGCCGCTCGCGACCTTGACTGACTTGCTCAACAAGAGCACGGCTCGGAACCGCATCACGGAGACCATGTTGCCGGCCATTGTCGAAGGCAGGGCCGCGACCAACTTCGCGCTTCCCCTGATGGTGAAGGACGTTCGTCAAGCGATCGAACTCGGCATGAATGCCGGTGCGCCGATGCCTGTGTCAAGCATCGCGCTCGGCTTGCTGCAGACCGGCGTCAATACGTTGGGGCAGGATGCCCGGCTCGAGGATGTCGTCAAGCTGATCGAGTCGATGGCCGGCACGCGGCTGCGTGATGATGCGATGTCGGCGTCGGCGTCGGCGTCGGCGTCGACGGCAGCGACGGCAGGGCGGGACGAGCTGACGATCGGCTATGTCGGGCTTGGCGCCATGGGCGCTGCGCTGGTGCGGCGTCTGATGAAGTTTCGAAAGGTGCAGGTGTTCGATGTGCGGCCCGATATCGTCCGCGATCTCGAAGCCGACGGCGCGGTCGCGGCGTCGGACTTGCCCTCGCTGGCACGCGACTGCGACGTCATCATGATTTGCGTGCCCGACTCGACAGTCGTCCGAGAGGTTGTGTTCGGAAAGGGGGGGTTAAGGGAAGGCCTCGCCGCAGGCAAGGTCGTCATCGATCAGACGACGGGCGATCCGTCCGTCACGCGACAGACGGCAGAGGAACTCAGGGCGCTGGGCGTGGCGCTAGTGGACGCGCCCGTTTCAGGCGGTCCGAGCGGCGCGCAGGCAGGTACCGTGGCGATCATGTGCAGCGGGGCGCAGGACGTGTGCGCACGCGTGCGGCCGCTTCTCGAATCCATCAGCCCGAACGTGGTGTATTGCGGCGAAACCGGATATGGGCATATCGCCAAGCTAGTCAAGAACGCATTGGGTGCGTGCAATCGGCTGATCGCGTATGAAGCCGTGGCGATGGGTATCAAAAACGGCCTGAAACTCCGGGACATGGAGAAAGTGATCAACAGCGGTTCAGGGTGGAGCGCTACGTTCGAGCGTGTCGTTCCTGTTCTCGCGGCGGGCGGCCGGTCGGCGAGCCTGCGGCTGGAACTCATGGTGAAGGACCTTCGGCTTGCATGTGAGACCGCCATGAATTGCGGGGCGCCGATGTTGATTGCGAATGCGGTCCGTAATGCGGTCGAGGCCGGAGCGAACGAGCTTGGGGGAGACGCCAATATCGACGAACTGGCCAGGCTGTTCGAAGCGCGGGCGGGGATCACGTTTGCCGCTGCATGAGCGGGCCATTCTGCGCGCACCGGTGCGGCAGCGATGAAGGCGCGGCGAGCGGCACGTGTCGCCGCGGTGGACACGAATCGGGCAGGCCGTCGCCGGCGTGGACAGTTTGTCGGCACCCGTAGACTGCGACGTTCCTGCGGCAAGCATGGCACGTCAATTGCAAGTTGATGGGCAACCTCGTTCCACGCGTTCGCGCATACAGACAATGAACCAGACCTTTCGTTCGACCTCCTTTCAACACATTGCCCCGGAATTGCGACTGTACTGCGGTGAGGAAAGTCTCGCTGCCTTGGCGAGGGAGATCAAGCGCGGTGGGTGTCAGCGTGCAGTGATCGTCAGCGGTCGGTCAGTCGGCTCGTCCAATGCGATGCAGCAGTTGCGCGATGTGCTCGGCCCCGTGCTGGTCGGCGAATCTCCTACGGTTCGGCCGAATAGTCCCGTGCGCGCCGTGGAGGAAGCGGCGCGTGCGCTGAGCGCACTGGACGCAGACGCCGTGATCGCGGTGGGCGGTGGGTCGGCCGCAGTCACGGCGCGTGCGGCAAGCATCCTGCTCGCGGAGAAGCGGCCTGCGCACGAGCTTTGCACCCGCAGGCTCCCGGACGGCGCGTTCGATAGTCCTCGGCTTGCCGCTCCCAAGCTCGCGCAATTCGTTGTGCCGACCACACCCAGTACGGCGTTCGTCAAGGCGGGAAGCGCCGTGCACGACGACGAGACGGGGCAGCGGCTTGCCTTGTTCGATCCGAAGACGCGGGCCAAGGCAATCTTCCTTCACCCAGGGTTTCTCGGCACTGCACCGGCGGCGCTCGTCGAGGGTGCGACGCTCAACACGCTTTCCACTGCAGTCGAGGCGCTGGAGTCGCCGCGCTGCGACCTCGTGTCGGAGGCGATGTTGACGCAAGCGCTACGACTTGTCGCGCGCAACATCGACCGCATGTCGCCCGAAGATGTCGCGGCTCGGGAACGTTTGGCGATCGCCGCCGTTCTTTGCGGCCGGGGTACCGAGCAGTCGGGCGGCGGGCTTTCGTCGGTACTCGCACACGCAATCGGTCATCGAAGCGACGTATCGAACGGGATCATCAACGCAATCGTTCTGCCGCACACGATGGGTTTCAATAGCCCGGCGACGCACTATACGGTCGGGCGCATTGCCGAAAGCCTATGGCTTCCGCTGGCTTCCGACTCGGCACAGCGGTACGCGATGTCGGCCGTCGAGACCCTTGAGCGCCTGCTCGCGAAAGTGGACATTCCCCGGAGGCTTCGCGACATCGGCGTGGCCCAAGAGGCTCTCGATCCGATCGCGGAAGCGGCGATGCAGGACTGGTTCATCAAGCGTAGCCCCCGTGAGGTGACGAACGTCGCCGATGTGCGGGGGATCCTCGACGCAGCGTGGTAGGCAATAACAATCTCGGAGACGGAGGCTTCTCGTGAAGCACGCTTCTTTTGACTGTCGATTCGCGGCGTGCGCCTTCGTGGTGGTCAGTGCAACGACGGCTTCGGCATCCGACCAGTTTCCGGTCAAGCCGGTGCATATCGTGGTGGCGATGGCGCCTGGCGGCATGGTCGATACGGTCACGCGTTTGCTGGCGCCAAAGTTGGGGCAGAGCCTGGGGCAGCCGGTGATTATCGAGAATCGCAGCGGCGGAGGCGGCTTGATCGGCATCCGGTATGTGAAGGACGGGCCACCGGACGGATACACGCTGCTGGCCACGTCGGCGGATACGCTCGGCCTCCAGTCGGCAGTCCGCCAGGATCCGGGCTTTGTGCTCCGCAGGGACTTTGCGGGCGTGGGGCCGATGGTCGAATCGCCGCTTTTACTCGACATCGGCGCCGGCCAGCCCTTCAAGACGTTCGGCGAACTGGCCGCGTACGCGAAGGCGAATCCGGACAAGCTGACCTACGGATCCGGCGGCGTGGGCAGTGCGACTCACTTTGCGACGGCCGCATTCCTGCAGCGGACCGCTCTGAAGATGATGCACGTTCCGTTCAAAGGCAACGGGGAAGCGCTGCCTGAAGTAATGAGTGGACGCATCTCCGTCATCTTCGACGCGCCAGTCAGCAGTTCCCCCTATCTGAAGGCAGGGAAGCTGAGAGCGCTGGCGGTGACATCCCCGAAGCGCGTCACTGCCCTTCCGGACGTGCCGACGGTCGCCGAGGCCGGTTATCCCAACTACAGCTACGTTCTGTATCAAGGGCTGATGGCGCCGGCCGGAACGCCGCCGGCCGTCGTTCAACGCCTGTCGGCGGCGTTGCAGGCGGCGCTGTCGGACAAGGCGCTGGCAGACCGCCTTCGGAGCTATGGACTCGAGCCGGTGACCATGTCACCACGAGAGTTCACGGATCTCCTGTTGAAAAATGAAGCCGAGAAAACAAAGCTGGCCGCCTATGTCGGCATGCCGAAGCAGTAGCCGGTGGGATCGGCAAGCAGGTGACGAACGCCGTCGACGTGCGAGGCATCCTCGACACGGCGTAGCAGGAAATCAAGGTCTTGGGAAAGGATCCTCTTATGAAGAAAGCATTGTTTTGCCGCAGACTGGCGGCGGGCGCATTCGTTCTGTTCAGCGCGGCTGCCGCTTCCGCGTCCGACGCGTTCCCCACCAAGCCGGTGCATATCGTGGTCGCGACGGCGCCGGGCGGCCTGGCAGACACCGTCACCCGCTTGCTGGCGCCAAAGCTGGGACAGAGCCTGGGACAGCCGGTGATTATCGAGAATCGTGGTGGCGGAGGCGGCTTGGTCGGCATCCGCTATGTGAAGGATGCGCCGCCGGATGGATACACGCTGCTGGCCACGTCGGCGGATACGATCGGCCTCCAGTCAGCAGTCAAGCGTGATCCGGGCTTCGTTCTCCGCAAGGACTTCACGGGAGTGGGGCCGTCGGTCGCGGCACCGCTTTTGATCGAAGTCGGCGCCAGCCAGCCCTTCAAGACGTTCGGCGAACTGGCCGCGTACGCGAAGGCGAACCCGGACAAGCTGTCATACGGATCCGCGGGCGTGGGCAGTACGACTCACCTTGCGACAGCTGCGTTCCTCCAGCAGAGCGCCTTGAAGATGATGCACGTTCCGTTCAAAGGCAACGGGGAGGCGCTGCCTGAAGTAATGAGTGGTCGCATCTCCGTCATCTTCGACGCGCTGATCAGCAGTTCTCCGTATCTGAAGGCAGGAAAGATGAGGGCGCTGGCGGTGACATCCCCGAAGCGCGTCACTGCCCTTCCGGACGTGCCGACGGTCGCCGAGGCCGGTTATCCCAACTACAGCTACGTTCTGTATCAAGGGCTGATGGCGCCGGCCGGAACGCCGCCGGCCGTCGTTCAACGCCTGTCGGCGGCGTTGCAGGCGGCGCTGTCGGACAAGGCGCTGGCAGACCGCCTTCGGAGCTATGGACTCGAGCCGGTGACCATGTCACCACGAGAGTTCACGGATCTCCTGTTGAAAAATGAAGCCGAGAAAACAAAGCTGGCCGCCTATGTGGGCATGCCGAAGCAGTGATTTGCACAATGAAATTTGGAGGAGTTGATTCATGACGTCATATACGCGTCAATTGGCAGATTTTGCAGCAGGACTCAAACTGGCCGACGTTCCGGAGGATGTGCGCAATCGCGCGAAGCTGATCATGCTCGATGGTCTCGGATGTGGGTTGTTCGGCGCAAATCTCGAGTGGACCCGAATCCTGGCTGGCGTCGTCGGCAAGCTCGAACCCGATGGCGGCCGAGCATCGGTGTGGGGGCGGGGCGAAACGGCATCTGCGGTGAATGCGGCGCTACTCAACGGCACGATGATTCAAGGTTATGAGCTGGACGACGCGAATCCGGCTTCCATTCACAGCTGCGCCGCCGTGCTGCCGGCGGCGCTCGCGGCGGCCGAATTGGTCGGCACCGAAAACGTAGATGGCGAAACTCTCCTGACCGCGATCATCGCAGGCTTCGAAGTCGGCCCTCGCGTGGGCCTGTGCATGAACGGCAACAAGATGTTGGTGCGGGGCTGGCATACGCCCGGCATCTTCGGACCATTTCCGGCGGCGGTGGCGGCCGGCATCGTTCTCGGTCTCGACGGCGAGCAGATCTACCATGCGTTTGGTATTGCGGGTGCCCAGGCGTCCGGCATCATGGCCGCCCAGTTCGGCTCGATGGTGAAGCGGATGCTGTCGGCGAAGGCGGCGCAAAGCGGGCTGTATTCGGCACTACTCGCTGCGGACGGGTTTACCGGCATCGAGGACGTGTTCGAGGAAACCTATGGCGGATATTGCACCACCTTCACGCAGACCGCCGACCAGTTCGACTTGTCCGCGCTGACCAGCGAACTCGGCACGCGCTGGGAAACGATGCGGATTTCGATCAAGCGGCACGCGGCAGTCGGCACGAATCTGTCCGCACTGGACGCGATTGAGGAGCTCATGGAGGAAACGGGCCTGACCGCGACCGACGTCGAGCGAATTACCGTGCGAATGACCGAGGATGCGGTGCGCCATTCATTCTGGACACCCTACATCCCCAACGGTCTGACGGCGGCCCAGATGCATCTCGGCTTCTGCATCGGCATGAAGCTCATCGACGGTGAGGTGTTCGTCGATCAGATGATCGACGAAAACGTCGGCCGACCGGATCTCGTCGAATTCGCGAAGCGTGTCGATGTGGTGCGAAGCGAAGCGCGCGAGCAAAAGGGCAGAGCGTTTGCGCGAGGTGCCGATGTCGAGATTCTGCTGACCAGCGGAAAGAAATTGAGCAAGACCGTCGACAACTTTCTCGGAAGTTACCAGCGTCCGATGAGCGATGAACTGATGGCGGCCAAGTTTCGCCGCCTCGCATCGAAAGCGCTGCCTGTGGATCAGGTGGGCCGCCTGGAGGCCGCTGTGTGCGCGCTCGAACGTGCCGACTCTACAACAGAGTTGCTTCGTCTTCTGCAGTTGCCCCAGTGATGAATCGAGCCGCTCGTCCGGCGATATGCGCGTGGACAGGGGAAAGTGGAATGATACGTATGACGATTCTCATCGTAGGTACGGTTTCGTCAGCGACGAAGCGGCAGTGCGGGCGTTTGCCACGGTGACGTCGAAAGATTGATGAGTCGGATAGACAGGCGCTGTCGATTCGGCTCACTAATCATCGGGTATCGTGGTGATAGGCTATGTCCGCGGTGAAGACACATTCAAAAAAGCGATTCAATGATCGCCACGGAGACATAGGGATAACACCATGGAGACACTCGATTTTGCCAGGCCTGGTGTGACGGCGGCGTCGCTGCGTGGCGTTTTGATTCTGTCGTCAGACGGAAAGGAGATGATGGCGACCGGTATCGTTGAGCAACGCGAAATGGCGACGAGAATCATCGCGGGTTGGCACGAAGCACGGCGTCGCCAGCAACACCTTTTCTCGGTTGAAGGTCCCGATTCTTCGTCGGTTGTGGTAATCGTGTTACCGGCCACGGACGCGACGATACTCGTTGCGCTGCTTCGAGATGGACGCGACGCGCTGTTCGAATTCGTCGGTTCCGTCGATTTCGCGAGCGACATCCTCAGTCATTTTCTGACGAATCCATTCGAGGCGCTGACCGTCGTCGATCGCGACGGGGTGCTGCGGTATATCAGCCCCGTCCATGAGCGCTTTTTCGGAATGAAACCTGGCAGCTCAGTTGGCCGTCACGTATCTGAGGTAATCGAAAATACACGGCTCGATCAGGTCGCGTCGTCCGGTAAGGCGGAGATTGGCGCAATTCAGGAGATGCGAGGCGTGACGCGGGTTGTTACGCGACATCCGATCAAGAACGCTCGTGGGGAGACCGTCGGCGCGATTGGTCAAGTCATGTTCAAGGGACCCGAGCAATTGCAGTCGTTCTCCACGGAGTTGACGAAGTTGAAGTCGGAGGTGGCGTACTACAGGCGCGAGCTGAAGGATCTGAAAAATCGGAGCTACGGTCTGGATCAGATTGTCGGGGACAGTCAGGCGATGCAGCGCTTGAAGCAGCAAATCGTGAAGGTCGCGCCGCTCGATGTACCGGTTCTGCTGACGGGGGAAAGCGGAACGGGTAAGGAGTTGGCGGCGCACGCGATTCATAAGTTGAGCGCCCGGCGGGATGGCAATCTGGTGATGGTGAACGCGGCGGCATTACCGTCGACGCTGGTCGAGAGTGAGCTGTTCGGTTATGAGGGCGGGTCATTCACCGGTGCTGAACGCAAAGGCCGGCGCGGTAAGATCGAGCAGGCAGATGCCGGGAGCCTGTTCTTCGACGAGGTCGGAGACATGCCGGCCGACGTGCAGGTGAAGTTGTTGCGTGTGTTGCAGGACGGGTCGTTCCAGCGCGTCGGCGGAACTGAAGCACGAAACTCCAATTTCCGTTTGATCAGCGCGAGCAACCGCAACTTCGAAGCGATGATTGCCGACGGGACGTTTCGGCTCGATTTGTTCTATCGAATCGGAGCGGTCGTCATTCGACTACCGGCGCTTCGCGAGCGACTCGACGATATCCCGCTGCTTGCCGAGCTGGCGCTTGACCAGTTTGCGGAACGGCACGGGCAGCGGCCGAAGCGGCTGTCGGACCATGCGCTTGCCTATCTCCAAGCACATTCATGGCCGGGTAACGTGCGACAGCTGATGCATACGGTCGAGCGGGCCGCCATATTCAGCGACACGGACATCATTGATGCAACCGACTTCGGCATCATCGATCTGTCGGATGCAGGTCCTCAGGCGGCCGTGATGGCTCCGACGTTCTCGAATCAGTCGTCGCATCCGCCTTCACCGGGCCAGTCGGACACGATGCGCGTGAGTAGCGCAGTGGAGCAGGTCGAGGAGCAGCTCATCCGGAAGGCGATGACGCAATTCAGCGGAAATAAGAAGCGAGTGGCTTCGAGCCTCGGAATCTCGCGGTCATATCTATATAAACGGCTTGCTCAAATGGGACTGACCACGTCTTGACAGACCGTGTGAGGCCGGATAGCGGAGCCACATGACTGTGACGATGCGAGCGCGCTTCTCGTTTGCTCCATGGCATATCGTTTGTGGGATTGCTGACGAAATGGCTTTTACGACGTCAGCAATCGCGAAAATATCAGGCGACGCCGTGCACACCGGATCGCCGAGCCCGACAAAGCTGCGAACCTGATTCGCGAGCGCAGCGGGTGCCGTGATACAGACGCCAGGTACGATCGTCGAGCCTCGTGCTCGTGTAGAAGACAATCGTGCTTACCGTGCGGACAATCGATTCGAAATCGTTCAATGGTCGACCTAAGAGATCGGTTGAGTGCCACGAATCGATCTGATGGCACATGTCTTGCGAGGTTGTTTGCATACCTCAACCGTTAAAACCGAGACAATGCGAAAATTCGAGCAGTTCTACATTGATGGCGAGTGGGTCGATCCTGTCGAGTCGCGTCCGTTTGACCTCGTCAACCCCGCGACGGAGGAGACCTTCGGCATCGTGGCGTTGGGAAGTGCCGCGGACGTGGACCGAGCGGTACAGGCTGCCAAGCGTGCGTTCCCGGCCTTTAGTACCGCGTCGAAGCAGGAGCGGATCGAACTCCTCGATAACATCGTCGCGGTCTACCTGCGCCGCGAAGACGACATCATGGCGGCACTTACCGAGGAGATGGGTACGCCGTGTTCGTTGAAACAACATACGGCGTCCGGCCTTGCCGCGCTTCGGCAGGCAATCGAGACGCTCAAGGGTTACGAATTCGAGAGTTGGCTGGGCGTCAGCATCATTCGTCGTGAAGCGATTGGCGTGGCCGGGCTCATTACCCCCTGGAACTGGCCAAACCAGCTCATTTGCAACAAGCTCGCGTCGGCCTTCGCAGCAGGCTGCCCAGTCGTGTTGAAACCGTCTGAATTCACGCCCATGAGCGCGTTGATCCTGGCCGAAATTCTTCACGAGGCAGGGGTGCCCAATGGGGTATTCAATCTTGTGAACGGCGACGGTCCAATCGTCGGCAACGCGATCAGCGCGCACGAGGATATTGGCATCGTGTCGTTTACCGGCTCGACCCGTGCCGGGATTCTCGTGGCCGAGGCGGCTGCGTCGTCGGTAAAGCGTGTCGCGCAGGAACTCGGCGGCAAGTCGGCGAACATTGTCCTGCCGGACGCCGATTTGCGGGCGGCCGCGGTATATAACGCGACACGTGGTTTTTCGAACAGCGGGCAGTCTTGCCATTCTCCGACGCGCCTTCTCGTGCATCAGGATCAACTCGAAGAAGTGCTCGGCTATCTTCGCGAAGCCGTCGCCGACATGTGTATCGGCGACCCGAAAAACCCCGCAACGACACACGGCCCGGTGGTTAATCGCGCACAGTTCGATCGGATTCAGCACTACATCAATGTGGGCCTCGAGGAAGGCGCGCGTCTGGTTTGCGGGGGCCCAGGCCGTCCGGACGGGTTGGACCGCGGATTCTTCGTTCGTCCTACGATTTTTGCCGATGTCACTCCCGATATGACGATTGCTCGGGAGGAAATCTTCGGGATGGTCACTTCGGTCCTGACGTACAGCACGGTAGAACAAGCGATCGAGATCGCAAACGATACCGAATATGGACTTGGTGCATACGTCTTCACCAAGAATCGCGAAAAAGGACTGAACGTCTGTCGCAAATTGAACGCTGGTCGCGTTTTCTTCAACGGTGCGCCCGCGAACACAGTCGCTCCGATGGGGGGGTATCGGAAATCGGGTAACGGTCGTGAAATGGGCGTGTTCGGGATGGAGGAATATCTCGAAACGAAGGCGATGATCGGTTTCGCCTGATTGTCTGTCGCGGCGCCGTGGCTATCGCTGTCGGGGGCTGCCGACAGCCAGGGCAAGCGGCGCCTTAGCGGTGCAATGTATTGCAAAAACCGGGGCGCGAGCTGATGAAGCGCGGTTCTCGGATTCCAGGAGAATGCACCCGTGGCGAGCTTCAGTTCCCTGATTCAGCAGGTTGAAAGGAGAAAACCCGTGGCGCAAGGTGGTCGCTTTCTGCTCGTGTTTGCCCTGACCTTGTTGACGCTGGGTTCCGCGAACGCCTACGAGAGTGGGCTGAATCGAGCTAATCGCGCGATCCCTGTTCCGACTACGGTCAGCCCGGAAATTCAAACGATAATCGCGGCGGGGCCACCTCCATTTTGGGACGATCATCCGAAGACACGTGCGGAATGGAAGCGCTGGGTTGGCAAGTTGGCAGACGCAACCGACAAACGCCTGGCTGATCTAATCTTGAAGATGGATGTGACAGTTCAGCCGGAAAAGATCGCAGGGGTCAACGTTTTTAAAGTCTTGCCAAATATTGTGTCGGAACGCAACGAGAACAGACTTTTGCTCAATCTCCACGGAGGCGGCTACGTATTGAATCCCGGTAGAGCAGGGCTGTACGAGGCCATCCTGATGGCTGGCTCCGTACACGCCAGAGTGTTGGCGATTGATTACCGCATGCCACCTGACCATCCCTATCCGGCAGCCTTGGACGATGCGGTTGCGGTCTATAAGGAAGTCATAAAAGGCACGGATCCCAACAGAATCGCGGTATTTGGCGATTCAGCCGGCGGCGCCTTGACGCTGGCTTTGGTCCTCCGCGCCAAAGCGGAAGGACTGCCTGTTCCCGGGGCCATCGCACCGGGCACGCCGTGGTCCGATCTCACCGAGACTGGCGACACGTACTTTACTAATAGAGGCATCGACAATGTGCTTGTCAGTTACAGCGGATGGCTTGGTGATGCGGCGACGCTGTATGCGAACGGGCACGATCCAAAGGATCCGATGCTTTCCCCCGTTTATGGTGATTTTCACGGTTTCCCTCCTGCGATACTCACGACTGGGTCTCGTGATCTGTTTCTAAGCAACACCTTGAGAGTTCATCGCAAGATGCGAGATTCCGGCGTGACGGCAGATCTGATCGTTTTCGAAGGCTTGTCTCACTATCAGTATCTCCTTTCTCCCGATGCACCGGAGACCAAGGCGCACTTTGCGGATCTGAGCGCGTTCTTCGACAAGTATCTGCATCCCTAACGATATTGCAGGCGTATCTCACCGGTTCCGGCAGTCCGACTGGACCCAATCCAACTCGTTAGCAAACGGTGCCTTGGCTATTGCATGGACGCATCTCCTGGGTGCGCCATTCCTTGACTAGCTGCCGGCGGTTGCGAGTGTAGCGTTCGGCGAGAACGTCCGCGGTAGCAATGTCATCCATACCGATCACTCGGAATCGGCTATCCAGCTCGCACCAGGCGGCGATAAACCGCTTGCCGTCGATCAAACCCAACATGATCGGCCAGACAACTTGTTCGTCAGTGGGTGCATGTTCGATCGACAGGGTGATACGCAACTTGCGCTGTTCGCGAAGCGCCCGGCGGATGTCGCTCAAGTCGAGTGGCGCCTGGGTCTTCAGCGGGTGACCCACGTAGACCGTATCGTCCTGGAGTGCCGTTCGCATGTCAGGGGGCAAAACAGCGTCGATCTTGGCCAATGCATTCGTCACGGCAAGGGCAAGTGCGTCGTCCGTTTGGTGGCTGACCCACTGTGCTCCGATGACTAGCGCCTGGATTTCTTCCGCAGTGAACGAGAGTGGTGGCAGAAGGAATCCTGGTCGCAAGATGTAGCCGACACCCGGCTCTCCATCGATATCGGCGCCCATGTCTTGCAGCGTCGCGACGTCGCGACGGATGGTGCGTAGCGACACGCCGAGTTCCAGCGCAAGCGCTTTTCCCGACACTGTTCTTCGGTGTCGTCGAAGCGCTTGCATCAGATCGAACAGTCGATGACTTCTGGCCATGCTTACTCCATCGCCACGACGCCTTTGCCGCCGAGCTTGCGGCCTCTTTCCAGCTCGGTAATCAGCTGGATGGCACCGTTCAGGGAAACGATTTCTCCAATGGGAATTTTGAATCTGTTTTCCCGAGCGGCGCTCGCCAGCTTTTCCAGAAGCTCCGCCCGCGGCGAACCGATGATGGGCTTGAGCCGTCGATCGAAAATCGCCCGAATAAGCTTGGCCGGGCCTGGGTCAAGATCCAGGAACACGCCACCGCGGCACAGCATGGCCAGGCCGTCCGATACCGTCATGGTGGTCGCGGTATCGTAAACCACATCGAAGCGTGTAGTGATTTTCGATAGATCGGTCGTCCGGTAATCGTAGATGTGCTGTACACCCAGTGATGTTGCTCGCTCCATGTCTCGGGCACTACAGCTGCCGGAGACGACGGCACCGAAAAGTTGGGCGATCTGCACGGCCGCTTCACCGACCGCTCCGGCACAGCCATTGATGAAGACGTGCTGGCCGGTTCGCAGTTTCGCTTTGTCGATCAGCCCGTTCCATGCCGTGACACCGGGGGTGCCGAGGCACGCCGCGGCCTCGAACGAAATGTTCTCGGGCTTCGTCGCTAGAAAGTCATCCTTCGTCACGACTGCCTTCCCAAGCGCGCCGCTTTCCTTGAAGCGGGCGAGACCGAATACCGCGTCGCCTGCTTTGTGGCGCGTCACACCGGCACCGACGCCGATGACCGTCCCCGAAAAGTCCATGCCCATCGCGCGGGGGAAAGCCTTGCCGGTAACAATCTTCATCTGTCCATTGCGCAACTTCCAGTCGATCGGATTGATCGCGGCAAACTTCACCTGCACGGCCACTTCGCCTTTGCCGGGCGCAGCCAATTGGAAATCCTCCACGCGCATGAGCTCCGGGCCGCCATAGCGGCTGTATTGAATGCGTTTCATGTGTGTTGCTACCTCAGCGTCAAGCCGTGCACAGGTCCGGAACCGCGACCTTGGCGAAGCAGGGTGGCCGGGCCACGACGGATGCCGGGTGTGCCTTGAGCCCGTCCTGGAACTCGGGCGTTCTGAAGGCATTGCGCCGTGCGGCCACGCGATCAAGGACGGCACAGTTGAGGCAGGTCGGGTTCTCGCCGATCGCGTGATGCAACTGCGTCAAGATGAAGTCCGGTTGGCGCTTCATGGACAGCGAATCGGCGGCCCATGCCGCAAGCAACGCGGCCTCGTCTTCCGGCCCCATCGTCAGGAGATTGTCCATAGCGATGGGGCCGGTGTCGATATCTGCCTGGCGGGATACCGGATAATCGGGGTTGGGCGGTTCGAATCGAGGCATGGCGCAGATCCTTCTCGGTAATAGGGGAGCGCGGTTCGCTGCCCTTTGTTCGCGGAGCCATTCTATGCAGGGGTGGTGCCAGTTTCTGGCACCATTCGAACGCGCTTTTTGCTTAGCATCGTTTCGAACCAGGGTTTGAGCGAGCGAATGCCCCGCACATCATCAGCTACCGCGGCAGTCCTTCGACGATGTACGCATTCGTGTGGCCGGAGCGCTGGCGGAACGGGCGGATTCGGGCGTACTCGGGCGAGTTGTACCACGCGCGGGCCAGGTCGATGCTGTCGAACTCGATGATGATCAGACGATGGTTCGGCGGATTGCCCTCCAGCCCATCCACATGGCCCGCACGCACGATGTAACGTCCGCTGTAGCGTTTGAATGTTGCATCCACCTGATCGCGGTACGGCTTGATGCCTTCCGAATCGGTGAGTTCGAAGTCGGCGATGTAGTACGCCGGCGTTTTGCCATGCGTGAGTGGGGATTCGGAAGTTGGCGTTTGAGCATGCGCGGCCAACACACTCATGGTCAATGTAGCGGTCGCGCCGATTGCGGCAAGCAAGGTGTGTTTCCGTTTCATGCAGGGAACTCCGTCGTGAGCAGGGTCAATTAACCGCCTTCGGTTGCCGCGCTTTGGCGCTGAGCTGTACGGGCGTCGTCTCGATCAGCGTGCGCGACTGGATCATCCGCTGTGTGAGTGCGACATATTTCTTGAAGTGCGGAGCTTCGATATGCGCCCGATAGGCTTCGTCGCTGGCATAGATCTCGAAGAAACGCAGATGGTTCGGCTTGTCCTTGACGGCGACCGAGTAGATGGCGAGCACGCCGGGTTCGAGCCGGACGGAGTCGTCCATCTCTTCCTTGACGATCGCTTTGTAGGTCTCCAGTTGTGCCGGATCGATCACTAGTTCGGCGATGCGCACTACGGTCTTGTCCGGTTCCTGGGCATGCAGCACGTTCGTTCCGGGGCTGCAGAGCGTGGCTGCGGCAAGCAGCCATGTTCTCAACCGAATGCGACGTTCAGGCATATGAGGTCTCGCTGGTTTGGTTGATGGAGGGCGAGGTTTTCGGATCGCGTGTTCGAGCGGGACTGTGCGATCACGCCTCGACGCGTTTCGGCAGTTCCGAGGCGAGGACATCGATAGCCAGACGGCAGCGCAGCGGAAGATACTGCGCTGCCGGCCAAACGGCGTAGCCCTCGACGACGGCCGTCGGCCGATGTCCCCAGATCTCGACCAGTTCGCCACGTCGCATTCGGTCGCGAATCAGCCAGTAGGGAATCCAGGCCAGGCCCATGCCGTCGACAGCGGCATCGGCGATTGCCTCGAGATCGTCGAAACGCAAGCGCGAAGTGGGCTGAAAATCGACAAGCGTATCGGCCGCGTCAGGAAGCTGCCAGAGCAAACCGTGCTCGTTGCGCCAGTAGGGGAGCAGGTCGTGTTTCGCAAGATCGGCCAGCGTGTGCGGTTCGCCTCTCGTTGCGAGATAGGCAGGCGATGCACACAGTACCTTGCGCTGGTTGACCAGCAGGCGTGCTCGCAGCGTGGTGCCGGTACCCGCCACGCCGTTGCGCACCGCGAGATCGAAACCCTCGGCGATCACGTCGACCTGACGATCGCTGAAGTTCAATTCCAGTTCGAGCTTCGGATGCGCTCGCGCGTACGATCGCAGGATCGGGGCGACGCAGTAGCGGCCGAACAGCGTGGGGAGCGTGACGCGCAACTTCCCGACCACTTCCCGGCGGCCGTTTTCCAGCATGGTTTCCGCAGCGCGCATCTCTTCGATTGCTCGAAGGCAGCGCTCGTAATATTGCTGTCCGTCCTCGGTCAGACACTGATTCCTGGTTGTGCGCTGAAACAACTGCACCCCGAGCCGCTCCTCGAGACGCGCGATAGCCTTTCCGACCGCCGAGCGCGTCAGTGAAAGCCGTTCACCGGCTTTCGCAAAGCCGCCTGCGTCGACGACCTCCACAAACAACTGCACGCCATCGAATCGGTCACGCACAGATCTGCTCCGCGATTGTAGAAATTAAGGAAGCATAGATGGGAATTATTTCCACCCATGCTTCTCAAAATTCTACTTTAAAGTGTTCGACCAGCAACGAGATTTTCGGGTGCGCTTGTGACGCGCTGCCCATTCAACCGACTCTCGAGACGCGCAAACCTTCAAGGCAAGGACAAAACACCGGTGTTGATTTCAATCGTGCATGACAGTGGCTACGGCCACACCGCGCGCGTGGCAGAGGCCGTCGCGGAAGGAGTTCGGCAGATCCATGGGGCCGAGGTGAAGCTGTTTGCAGTCGCTGATGGCGTCGATTGGGCAACGCTCGAAGCGAGCCACGCGATCATCTTCGGTTCGCCGACCTACAACGGCATGATCAGCGCCAGGCTCAAGCAGTTCTTCGAGGATTCCACGAAGGCTGCGTGGACCGCACTGAAATGGCGCAACAAGATCGCCGCAGGGTTCACGAACTCCGGTGCGCAGCACGGCGACAAGCTGAACTCGCTGGTATCGATGGCGCTGTTCGCCGCACAGCACGGGATGATCTGGGTTGGCCTCGATCTCATGCCCGGCAACAACAGCAGCACCGCCAGCGCTGACGATCTGAACCGGCTGGGCAGCTGGTTGGGTGTCATGACCCATGCGAACGTGGATCAGGCACCCGACGTAGCGCCGCCGGCAAGCGACCTCATGACAGCCCAGTACCTCGGTCGCCGCGTGGCGACGATAGCCGGCCGCCTCCAACCCGCCTGAACCGTTCTGCATCGCTTAAGGAAAACCAACGATGAAACTGCTTTGCCTCGATGTCCCCCAGCCGGGCGCCAGCCTCGAGAAATACCAGCCACACATGCAGGACGAAGCCCGCCATGCGTGGCAGATGTACAAAGGGGGCATCATCCGCGACATCTATTTTCGACAGGACCGTCCCGGTGTCGCCATCATCGCGGAAGCCGAGTCTGTCGAGGCCGCAAGAATTGCGCTTGCTGAGTTTCCGCTGGCCAAGGCCGGTCTGATCGGCTGGGACGTCATCCCCCTTGGCCCCTTCACGAACTGGGAGGCCCTGTTCGCTCCCGGCATTGCCTGAGTCTGGGACGTCGGGTGTATCACGACGGGTCATGTCACCGCGTATGACCTGATAGAGCCATCTTTCTACCGTGGTCGCGCGACGCGCGACGAGGACCACACTTCATGAACGCAACAGGATTCGCAGCTTATTCGGCCAACGATCCGCTCCAGCATCTCGACTTCAAGCGGCGAGCTCCGCGGTCAGACGATGTGGTGATCGATATCCTCTTTTGCGGCGTCTGTCATACCGATCTGCACATGGCACGCAACCACGGCGGCTTTACCACCTATCCGATCGTGCCTGGCCACGAGATCATAGGACGCGTGCGCCAGATCGGCGAGAACGTGACTCGCTTCAAGGTGGGCGAGATGGTCGGCGTCGGTTGCATGGTCGATTCCTGTCAGCACTGCCAACCTTGTCTGAAGGGATGGGAGCAAGACTGCGTCGAGGGTTCCACGTTCAGTTACAACAGCGTCGATCGGCAGGACGGCAGCATCACGTATGGCGGCTACTCGGACGTGATTGTCGTGCGCGACAAGTTCGTACTGTCTCTCCCCGACGGCCTTGATCCAGCAGGCGCGGCACCGCTCCTTTGCGCCGGCATCACAACATGGTCGCCGTTGCTCCATTGGAATGTTGGGGCGCAGAGCAAGGTCGCGGTCATTGGGCTCGGCGGGCTCGGTCACATGGCCTTGAAACTGGCCAAGGCGCTTGGTGCCGATGTCACGCTGTTCACCCGTTCGGCGGGCAAGGAAGACGATGCGGTCCGCCTCGGTGCCGATCATGTGGTGCTGTCGAACGACCCCGAACAGATGATGGCCGTTACCGGCCGATTCGACGTGGTCATTGACACGGTCCCTTATGATCACGACGTCAATCCTTATATGCCGACCCTTGCGTTGGAAGGCGTGCTGGTACTCGTCGGCTACATGGGGCCACTCAGCACCCCGGTGAATGCCGGATCGGTGGTGCGTGGCCGCAAGGCGATCTCGGGGTCGTTCATCGGTGGCCTGCGCGATACCCAGCAAATGCTCGATTTCTGCGGCGAGCACGGCATCGTCTCGGACGTCGAGATCATCCCTATCCAGAAGATCAACGAAGCCTATGAGCGCATGTTGAAAAGCGACGTGAAATATCGTTTCGTCATTGACATGACTTCACTCGAAACCTCAGGACAGCAAGCATGAACAGCACCCTCGTCAAACCTATCCTGTGCGTGGTCACCAGTCACCCGATCCGCGGCGATTCGGGCGAGCCGACCGGTTTTGCGATGGTCGAGTTGACGCATCCGCTTGCCGTGTTCGAAGAAGCCGGCATCCCGGTGGAAATCGCCTCGATTCGTGGCGGTCATCCGCCAATCGACTTCTTCGATCTGACGGATCCCGTCAATGATCGCTACTGGCAGGACAAGCATTTTCGCGACGAGCTCGCCCATTCACGCGTGCTCGGCGATCTCGAACCATCACGCTATTCGGCCGTTTTCTTTGCCGGTGGTCACGGCACGATGTGGGACTTCGCCGACAGCCCGGCTGTGCAGAAAGTCGTTCGCGAGATCTGGGAAGCAGGCGGCATCGTGTCGGCGGTCTGTCACGGACCGGCTGCGCTGGTTAACGCGACGCTCTCCGACGGCAGCTACCTTGTAGCCGGCAAGAATCTTGCGTGTTTCACCGACGAAGAGGAAGCCGAGGTCAACTACACGAAGGTCGTGCCCTATCTGCTGGCGAGCACGCTGAAGCAGCGCGGTGCGATGCACCGTCCTGCGCCGAACTGGAGCGAGAATGTCGTCATCGACGGGCGCCTCGTGACCGGCCAGAATCCGGCGTCCGCGCATGCCGTGGGGCACGCAGTCGTCAACCAGCTCAACGTCGGCCAGACGGCCTGAAGACGGAGCCAATCGTTGGGCTGGCGATTGCCACGTCCTGATCCAGGCTGCGGATCGCGGAATCGGTAGTGAATTCGGACGTGTTTGATTGTCGGCATTGTCGGCGGGTAATTGTAGACCGGGCGCCTGGTCATCCAGCCGCCTTGAGCCAATGCTCGACGAGCAGACATGCGCTGCAACGGTTTGCGTCACACCGCACGACGAAACAGGAGATGCGGCATGATCAAGCGAAAACTTGGCCAAGGGCTTGAAGTATCGGCTTTATCTCTCGGGGCGATGGGCTACGGCAAGGCGCGTGAATTGCCCGACCGCGCAGAGATGATCGCCCTCATTCGCGCGGCCGTCGAGCGTGGCATGGATTTCTTCGACACCGCAGAAGTCTATGGCCCGTGGACCAATGAAGAGATGGTGGGCGAAGCCCTCGCACCAATGCGTAACAAGGTCAGGATCGCGACCAAGTTCGGCTGGGACATCGATCAGGACACGGGCGAACACCGGGGCGGAGTCAACAGCAAACCGGCTCAGATCCGCCGGTCCATCGAGGGCAGCTTGCGGCGCCTGCGTACTGATCATATCGATTTGTACTATCAGCACAGGGTTGACCCCGAAGTGCCGATGGAAGACGTCGCAGGCACGGTGAAAGATTTGATAGCCGAGGGCAAGGTGCTGTGGTTCGGCATGTCCGAGGCAAGTGCGCAATCGATTCGCCGCGCGCATGCGGTGCAGCCGCTCGCGGCGCTGCAGAGCGAGTATTCGCTGTGGACCCGCGAGCCCGAGGCGGAGATCATCCCGACGCTCGAAGAGCTGGGTATCGGGCTGGTGCCGTATAGCCCGCTTGGCAAGGGTTTTCTGACAGGCAGGATCGACGTCGACACCACGTTCGACAGCTCCGACATCCGTGCGCAAACGCCGCGGTTTGCCGAAGAGGCTCGCGTCGCGAACCAGAAGCTGGTGGATCTCATCCGACGAATCGGACAAAAACACGGCGCGACACCCGCCCAGATAGCGCTCGCGTGGTTGCTGTCACAGAAGCCGTGGATCGTGCCGCTGTTCGGCACGCGCAAGCTCGAACGCTTCGAGGAGAACATCGGTGCGCTGAGCGTGACGCTGGATCAGGACGACCTCGACGTGATCCGGCAGGCGAACATTTCCGTCAAGGGGGCTCGGTACCCGGAGGGCATGCTGCGCTTTTCCGGGCTATAGACCGGACGTGATCACCACAACGGCGTGTATTGGCGGACGATGTGCGATGCCGGCATGCGCTCCGGGATCGCAGCAGATCGGCCGGTTTGCGTCGGTCGTGCGGGTCCAGCCCGTGGCAGACATTTCAACTGCGGTAGAGGGGTGCGGCAATGAAGATCGTGGGAATCGAAGAACATGTCCTGCCGGCCGATATCAAGGACGCGTGGCTGACCATTCCCGGCGCAGACGACGGTAGCCTGGACCTCAACACGGCGGTCCTCGACGAGCGCCTCGCCGACCTCGGCGAGAAACGACTGGCTCTGATGGACGAAACTGGCGTTGAGCAGCAGGTTCTGTCGTTGACCACACCCGGGTTGAACAATCTCGGGGACCACGGCACTGGCTTGGCTCGACGCGTGAACGACCTGTTGGCTGAAACCGTGCACCGCAATCCGGCGCGCTTCCAGGCACTCGCCGCGCTACCGTTTGCCAGTCCGCATGCTGCGGCCAACGAACTGCGTCGAGCCGTGACGGACCTGGGTGCCAAGGGCGCTATTCTCTACGGCCGCGTGGGGAGCAGGCATCTCGATGACTCGCTGTTTGAACCTACCTATGCGTGTGCGGCCGAGCTTCGTGTCCCGTTGCTGATTCATCCGCAGATTCCGCAGGTCGTCGTGCGAGATGCATACTACGGCGGCTTTTCGCCATCGATCAATCTGGCTTTTTCGACATTCGGTCTCGGTTGGCATTACGAGGCCGGAATCGAATTCCTGCGCATGGTTCTCGCTGGCGTTTTCGACCGTTATCCCGATCTGCAGGTGATTCTCGGACACTGGGGGGAGGTCGTGATCTTCTATCTCGAGCGGCTTGCCATGCTGGATCGGGTGTCGAATTTGCAAAAGCCGCTTGTTGAATACGTGCGAAGCAATCTCTATCTGACGTCGAGCGGCATGTTCAGCGAAAACTATCTGCGACGCGCGATTGAAGCAGTCGGTCCGGATCGCATTCTTTTCTCCACTGATTATCCATACCAGTACCGTGCGGGCGGCGACGCCAGGGATTTCGTATGCGGGCTCGCTCTTGATGGTGGCGACAAGGCCAAATTTGCTCACCGGAATTGGGAACGGTTGTGCCAGGGAGCGACACCGCATAGCCCAGAATGATGATGCGAAGTCGGTGGCCGTGCTTAGTGGGCTGTGAAGCCCCCATCGATCGGCAAGCCAACGCCCACGACGAAGCTCGCACCGGGACTGCACAGCCACAGTACGGCGGCGGCCACTTCATCTGTTCGTCCAAGGCGACCAATGGACTGGTCCTTCAATATCACGTTCATGGCATCGGCTTGCCTCATCAGCATGTCCTGCACCATCGGCGTATCGATGGTGCCGGGACAAACGGCGTTGATGCGTATGCCGCGGGACGCGTATTCGACACCAGCGCTCTTCGTCATCCCCAGCACGGCATGCTTCGTGCCGTGATAGGCGGCACGCTCAGGCAGGCCGACCAGCCCGCCGAGCGACGAGTTGTTGACGATCGCGCCGGATCCCTGGGCGCGCATTATGCGCAGTTCGTGCTTCATGCTTGCCCAGACGCCGAACTGGTTGACTGCTACCACGCGCTGGAAATGCTCGGCCGGCTCGTCTGCCGCATCGCTGGGCGGTACCTGGATGCCGGCGTTGTTGAATGCCATGTCGAGCCGGCCATACTCCGCGACGGCGCGGTCGACGGTGGCAGCGACCTGGGCTTCATCGGTGACGTCGCACGCAACACCCGTTGCGATACCACCTTCATCGACGATATTTTGCGCTTCCCGCAAGGCGAGGTCCCCGTCGCGATCGGCCAGGACGACGGAGGCCCCGCTTTGCGCAAATGCACGGGCTGCAGCGAGGCCCATGCCCATCGCTGCACCGGTTACGAAGGCCACCTGGCCTTTGAAGTCATAGATCGGATTCATGTTCCGTTTCCCAGGAGGAGGACCGTCGAAGTTGATGTACTTCGCTTTCAGTTACGTGGAGGAGTAAGGGTCGGTGGACCATCAGGAAGCGGCGGAACGATTCCATCGACTGGATGAGGGATATAGGGCGCTTCCAGCGCGTTGATTTCATCGCTGGTCAACGAGAAGTCGAGTGCGCGGATCGCCGTTGCAAGATGCTCAGGCTTCGTCGCTCCGATGATCGGAGCGGTCACGCCGGGCTTCGCCAGCAGCCACGCGAGCGCGACGTGCGCCCGTGGAACGCCATGATCGTCGGCCAACCGGGCGACTACGTCGATCACCTTCCGGTCCTGCGCCTCCGTATTCAGATACATCTGGATGGCGAACGCATCGTTCTTCGTTCGATGGGTGCTTTCGCTCCAGTCGCGCGTCAGCCTGCCTCGCGCCATGGGGCTCCATGGAATGACGGCGACGCCCTGATCCATGCAAAGGGGTAGCATCTCGCGCTCCTCCTCGCGGTAGAGCAGGTTGTACTGCGGTTGCATGGAGATGAAGGGTGTCCAGCCATTGCGCTCCGCAACGTGCTGCATCTTGGCGAAACGCCATGCTTCCATTGACGAGGCGCCGAGGTAGCGCGCTTTTCCGGCTTTGACGATGTCGTGCAGCGCCTCCATCGTCTCTTCGACCGGCGTGCCGGGATCGAAGCGATGAATCTGGTACAGATCGACGTAGTCCATGCCGAGTCGCTTCAGGCTGTCGTCGATCGACTGGAACAGCGCCTTGCGCGAAAGGAAACCGGTATTGGGCGAATTTCTCCACGGAAAGAATGCCTTCGTCGCGACGACGATTTCTTCGCGTCGCGCCATGTCGCGAAGTGCGCGCCCGACAATTTCCTCGGAACTGCCGCCGGAATAGATGTTCGCCGTATCGAAGAAGTTGATTCCTGCCTCGAGTGCCTGACGAAAAAATGGGCGAGACGCCTCTTCATCCAACGACCACGGTTGGGGCAGTCGGGCGGGTTCCCCGTAACTCATGCAGCCCAGACAAAGGCGCGAGACCTTGAGGCCGGTGCGGCCAAGATTGACGTATTGCATGTGCTTCTCCGAATGAGCGAGATTTTGAACAGCGACGATGCGCGACTACGAAACCGTGATGGCGACCCGGATAGGAAACGAGCCAGACGCACTTGTCGAGGAGGTAACGCCGCGCTCGCCTGTCATGTGAGATGCGCGTCTCAAGCGGCTTCAGTAGATGAACGAAGTCTCATCGCGATGGGCAGGGCGAACAGGGCGAGAATCGCGCTGATGAGAAAGATGGCGCCGAGGCCCGTTACATTGGCAACGAGGCCGAGCAGAGGAGCAAAGACGCCGAGCGCGAGATCGATGAACGCAGTGTAGATGCCCATGGCCAGCCCTCTGGCGTCCGTTGGCGCCCTTGCTACAGCCTCCATGCCGAAACCGGGATAGATGAGCGCGTAGCCGAATCCCGCAAGCGTCGTTCCCGCAAACGCCAGCCATGCAACCGGGGCGGCCCAGACGAGCGCCATGCCGAAGCTGTAGAGGGCGACGAAGATGACCGCAGTACGGGCTCCGCCGAGGCGATCGGGCAATGCACCGAAAAAAAAACGCGCAACCATCAGCGCAGCGGCGAATGCTGTAAAGGAGAGCCATGCGGGTTGCCAGCCGCGTTGAACGAACAGCAGCACGGAGAACGCGGTCATGATGCCGTAGCCGAGGCCGGGAAATGCCATGCCGAGCCCTGGCAGCCAGACGGCTTTCAGTACTTTCCCGACGGCTTCTGCATTGCTGGACTGGGTTCTGGCATCCGAAACCGGGCTGACCAGCAGCATCGTCACGACCGCGCCCGCGGAAGTGGCGAGCCCGATCGAAGCAAAGCCGAATGCGTCGAACAGAAAGCTGCCGAGCGGTGCGCCGGCCGCCAGTGCGACGAACATCGACGTTCCGATCCACGCGATCGTTTTGCCGGCATGGCCCGGACCGGCGAGAGCGAGGCACCAGCTTTGCGAGCCGGTCATGATGAAACTCTCGGCGGCACCGAGCAGCGTGCGGCCCATGAGCAGGATCGCGATGGACAGTGACGGGTTGCCGGAGAACGTCAGCGACAACAGGTACAGGAGTCCGGCCGTCGCGGACAGTCCAAGACCGGTGGAAACGGCGAACTTCGGTCCGCGCCGGTCTGCAATCGCACCGGACCACAGGCGAGAGACCAGCGACGATGCGAACTGGGCACCGGAGACCAGACCGACGGTGAATGTTCCGAAGCCTAGGTCGTGGTGAATGTGCAGCGGCAGAGCGGGCAGCGCCGCGCCCGTGACCAGGAACACGGTGAATACGCAGCTCATCAGCGGAAGCAAAGAGCGGTCTGCCGCTGCCGAATGGTATTGCGGTGGTGTCACGGGTATTTCCATCGAGTGGGTGAACGCGTCAGCGTCGATCGGTTCAGCGTCGGATCGGCGTATGGTGCGGGCTACTTGGCGTCGAATTTAGCGTAACGGTGCCTGTTTGTTTAGCCGGCGTTCGGTTGACGCACCAATGAGTTGTATTCACAAATGCGACGGTGACTGCGACGGATGCATCATCGATTCGTGCGGCGTCGCCGCCCGTTGTTGAGCGTCATTCACAGCGCCATCAAATGAACGGGGGCTTTCGACAACCATCGTTCCCGCTAAAGTCATGTCGAGGCGCATCGTCGTGCGAGCCTGCGGGAGCGAGAACTGCCGCAGTTGCCGATGTGAGGCCACCAAACCGGAATCCGACAACCTACATCGGCGGCATCGGCATGCAATACGTACACCTCGGACGCTCGGGTCTGAAAGTCAGTCGTCTCTGTCTCGGCACCATGAATTTCGGTGATGGGGCGGACGAATCCACCAGCTTCGGGATCCTCGACGCCGCGCTGGATTCGGGTATCAACTTCATCGATACGGCCGACGTGTACGGTGGCCCGCAGTCCCCCGACCTTGAAAAGGGCTTCGGCATCTCCGAGGAGATCATCGGACGCTGGATCGCTCAAGGCGGCCGTCGCGAGCGCATCGTCCTTGCCACCAAGGTCTATCAGCCGATGGGCACCGGCCCGAACGACCGGCGCCTGTCGGCCTACCATATCCGCCGTGCCTGCGAGGACAGCCTGAAGCGGCTGAAGGTCGATCATATCGACCTCTACCAGATGCACCACGTCGACCGGTCGACGCCCTGGGAGGAAGTCTGGCAGGCGATGGAACTGTTGGTGAAGCAGGGCAAGGTGCTCTATATCGGCAGCTGCAATTTCGCCGGCTGGGACGTCGCGACCGCGCAAGCCGCGGCCCGGTCGCGTCAGTTCATGGGACTGATCGCCGAACAGAGTCTCTACAACCTGTCTGCGCGAACCGTCGAACTCGAACTGATCCCGTCGTGTCGTCATCATGGGCTGGGCTTGATTCCGTGGAGTCCGTTGGGTGGCGGACTGCTGGGGGGCGTATTGCGCGGGACGCTCGAGGGGCGGCGCGCCACGCCCGACATGGCGCGCAAGATCGCGTGCCACCGGCAACAGCTGGAGGCATGGGAATCGCTGTGCGAGGACCTCGGCGAGCGCCCCGCGGACGTCGCATTGGCCTGGCTGCTCCATCATCCGGCGGTGACCGCGCCCATCGTGGGGCCGAGAACCGTGAAGCAGACGAGATCCGCATTGCGGGCGCTGGATATTGCACTGTCGGACGACACGCTTCGCTGCCTCGACGAAATCTGGCCAGGACCAGGGGGCGCGGCGCCCGAGGCTTATGCCTGGTGAACCGGGCCATCGAAAGAGCGTTCGCAGCCGGTCGACCGGCACGCGCCCGCTGCAACGAGAGGAATGCAGACATATGGACGATTCGGAACAACTGAATGCGAGGAGACGTCACCTTCTGATCGCCGGCGCCGTCTCCGCCGTCACCCCTTTTCTGCCCGATACCGCCAACGCCCTGTCGCCGGCCGGGGAGGCCGGGCCAAGCGAGTCGTCGCCGATGACGAGCACGATGCGCGTCGTCTTCAACGTCAACGGAAACGATCGACACCTCGACGTCGATCCTCGGACCACGTTGCTCGATGCGTTGCGGGAACACCTCCTTTTGACCGGTACGAAAAAGGGCTGCGATCACGGACAGTGCGGCGCATGCACGGTTCACGTGAACGGCGTCCGGATCAATGCGTGCCTGAGCCTCGCGGTGATGCACGACGGCGACGCGATCACCACGATTGAGGGGTTGGGCACGCCGTCCGAACTTCATCCGATGCAGGCTGCGTTCATCAAGCACGACGGATATCAGTGCGGCTACTGCACGCCGGGTCAGATATGTTCGGCCGTTGCCGTGCTGGACGAAATCAAGGCCGGGGTGCCCAGCCATGTCACGGACGACCTGATGGCGCCCGCCAAGGCGACACGCGTCGAGATGCGCGAACGGATGAGCGGCAACCTCTGCCGTTGCGGTGCGTATTCGAACATCGCCGATGCGATGGCTGAAGTCGCGGGGAGCCGTGCATGAAGGCGTTTACCTACGAGAGGGCGAAAAGTGCTGCGGACGCGGCAAGCATCGTCGCACAGCGCCAGGGAGCAAAATTCATCGCTGGCGGCACGAACCTGCTGGACCTGATGAAACTGGAGATCGAGACGCCGACTCACCTCGTCGATATTCAGGACATCGGGCTCGACCATATCGACGACACACCGGAAGGCGGACTGCGAATCGGCACGCTCGTGACCAATACGGCGCTTGCGTCGCATCCTCGAGTGCGACGCGATTACGGGGTCCTGGTACGTGCGATCGTTGCGGGCGCATCCGGTCAGCTACGCAACAAGGCCACGACCGGCGGAAACCTGCTCCAGCGCACGCGTTGCCCGTATTTCTACGATCCGAATCTGCCGTGCAACAAGCGTATGCCCGGCTCCGGCTGCGCCGCGATCGGCGGATTCACGCGGCAGCTTGCTGTCGTCGGCGCGAGCGCCAGTTGCATTGCGACGTATCCGGGCGATATGGCCGTTGCATTGCGTGCACTCGATGCATCGGTGGAAACGGTTCGCGGCGACGGACGGACGAGGACGATCCCCATCGCCGATTTCCATCGATTGCCGGACACGACGCCGCATGTCGAGACTGCGCTCGTGCCCGGCGAGCTGATCACGGCAGTGACGCTTCCGCGCCCGATCGGCGGCCGTCACTTCTACCAGAAAGTCCGTGATCGGGCCTCCTATGCGTTTGCGCTCGTGTCGGTCGCTGCGATCGTTCATGAGGACGGCAGCGGCCGCGTCGCGCTGGGCGGTGTCGCACCGAAGCCGTGGCGGGTCGCATCCGCAGACGCAGCGATGCGGCACGGGGCTGCAGCCGTCGCGAATGCGTTGATGAAAGAGGCGCAGCCCACGCAGCAGAATGCGTTCAAGATTCCACTGGTGGAGCGCACGCTCGCCTATGTAATGGAACAAGCGAGAGGTTGATCCATGAAGTTCGACACGCCTGCAGGACAGAATCCCATCGACCGGATGACGGTCGTCGGTCAGCCATATGATCGCTACGAGGCCGGGCTGAAGACGACCGGGACTGCAACCTATGCGTACGAATATCACGACGTTGGCCCGGACGTTGCCTATGGCTACATCCTGGGCGCGGGCGTAGCCAAGGGGAGGATCTTGTCCATCGACACGCGGCGTGCGCAGGCAGCGCCGGGCGTGCTTGCCGTTGTCACGTATCGAAATGTCGGCGGGCTCGGTGTCGGCAAGTTCTATGTACAGCGCATGCTCGCGGCGCCGGACGTCGACCATTACCATCAGCCGGTGGCCGTCGTCGTCGCGGAGACGTTCGAGCAGGCGTGCGCGGCAGCCGCGCTGATTCGCGTGCAATATGCGCGCAGCAACGGGCAGTTCGACCTCGGGGCGCAGATGCATACTGCGCCGGTCGCGCGCCAGATGGCGTTCGGCGGCCCGACCGACACGCGCGTTGGAGACTTCGAGCAGGGTTTCGCACAGGCGCACGTCAAGGTGGACGAGACATACACGGTTCCCGATCAAGCGCACGCGATGATGGAACCGCACGCGACCATTGCGAAATGGGACGGCGACCGCGTGACGTGCTGGACGTCCATCCAGCAGATGAACTGGGGTACGCGCGATCTTGGCGCAATTCTTGGCATACCGCGCGAAAACGTCCGCTTGATTTCGTCGTTCGTCGGCGGTGGCTTCGGCGGCAAGGGGACCGTGCAGTCGGATCTCGCGCTCGCCGCAGTGGCAGCGCGAATGGTGCGACGCCCGGTCAAGATCGCGCTCCAGCGTCCAATCATGTTCAACAACACGATTCACCGGCCGAAGACCATTCAGCGGATCCGGCTCGGTGCCACGCGCGACGGAAGGCTGATCGCGATCGGTCACGAGAGCTGGTCGGGCAATCTCGCTGGCGGGCGTACCGAACCCACGACGTTGTCGACGCGGATGCTCTATGGCGGCCCCAACCGGATGACGTGCGTCCGGCTTGCGACACTCGACCTGGCCGAAGGCAACGCGATGAGGGCGCCTGGCGAAGCGCCGGGGCTGATGGCGCTCGAAATCGCAATGGACGAGATGGCCGAAAAGCTCGGTATGGACCCTGTCGAGTTTCGTGTCCGGAACGACACACAAGTCGATCCCGAACTTCCGCAACGTCCTTTCTCGTCGCGTCCTTTCGTCGAGTGCCTGCGCACCGGCGCAGAACGCTTCGGCTGGAACGCACGACAAGCGCGGCCCGGACAGGTCCGCGACGGTCATTGGCTCGTCGGTCTTGGCATGGCCGCGGCGATCCGCGGTGCGCCCATTGCCAAAGCCAGTGCGCGCGTACGGCTCGACAGCAGCGGGATCGTCACGGTCGAAACCGACATGACCGACATCGGGACCGGAAGCTATACGGTTGTTCAACAGACCGCGGCCGAAATGATGGGTGTGCCGATCGATCGGGTCGTCGTCCGAATGGGCGATTCGAGCTTTCCGGAGACGCCGGGTTCGGGGGGGCAGCAGGGCGCGGCCTCCGTTACCGCAGGCGTCTACGCCGCATGCACGAAGCTGCGCGAGATGGTCGCTCGGTGCCTCGGCTTCGACATTGCCGGGGCCGAGTTCGCCGCGGGCGAAATTCGCTCCGGCAGCAGAAGCGTTCCGCTCGCGCGCGCGGCAGAAAACGGACCGCTCGTCGTGGAGGAAAGCATGGAGTTCGGCGACTTGTCGAAGCGGTTCGCGATCCAGACATTCGGCGCCCACTTTGCCGAAGTCGGCGTGAACGCCTTCACCGGCGAAATCCGCGTACGCCGAATGCTGGCCGTTTGTGCGGCCGGCCGCATACTGAATCCCAAGACGGCGCGCAGCCAGGTGATCGGCGGAATGACGATGGGAATCGGCGCGGCGTTGATGGAGGAGATGGCGGTCGACAAGCGATTCGGGCTCTTCATCAACCATGACCTGGTCGGCTACGAGGTACCGGTTCATGCCGACGTACCGCATCTCGACGTCGCGTTCATCGACGAGGTCGATCCGACAATTTCACCGGTCAAGGCGAAGGGCGTCGGCGAACTAGGTCTCACCGGTGTCGCGCCCGCGGTGGCGAATGCCGTCTACAACGCGACCGGCGTTCGTGTGCGCCATTATCCGATCACGCTCGAGAAGTTTCTCGATCGCTTGCCGGCAACGGTTTGATATCCCGGACACAGAGCAAATGCGGTTTACTTCATTCGGCATGGTTACGCCGTCGGTCTCGCGGGGCAGACGTGCTGTCTGGCGCGATGGGTCCGTTCGGACACTTCTGCGGGCAACGGTACTCGTTTTAGCCGTCGGCTTTCCGGCGGTACCGACGCAGGCAACTTCACATGAGGAATCCAACGACATGGCAAACACGGGAACGTCTCTTCCAAACGTTGCTGAAACGCTGACCGCGCGACAGCAGGCGATCGTGCCCATCGCGGCCTTTGCTGCCGCAGGGGACATCGACAATCTCACCGCTGCGCTGAATGAGGGGCTGGACACCGGTCTGACAATCAGCGAGATTCGAGAGATCCTGGTGCAGCTTTATGCCTACGCAGGTTTTCCGCGCAGCCTCAATGCGCTCGGATCGCTTATGAAGGTGATGGAGACCCGCAAGCAGGCGGGGCGCCAGGATACGGAAGGTCATGCGCCGAGCCGCCCTGCGCCAACCGGTGACGCATTGCTTGTTGCCGGTACGGCAAACCAGACGAAGCTGTCCGGCGGTCCGGTGAAAGGCGCATTGTTCGATTTTGCGCCGGCGATTGACCAATTTCTGAAGACTCACCTGTTCGGCGATATTTTCGAGCGTGCCAATCTCGATTGGCAGAGCCGCGAACTGGCGACGGTAAGCATGCTCGCCGCGATGACAGGGGTCGATTCGCAGCTGCAAGCGCATATGCGCATCAGCATGAACGTTGGGCTTGCTGCTGGTCAGTTAAAGCAGCTCTGTGGGATATTGGCCGACCGTGTAGACGGACAGGTTGCCCGACGCGCGAGCGGGGCATTGGAGCGGCAACTTGCGGTAGCGATGGGGCACTAGGTCGCGGCGGTGAATCATACGCCGGCTCGATCGATTCGGACCGAGCCAACGTTCGGGGTGAATTGGCATCGGCAACCGGCCCGTGACATGTGCGCTACTCACGCAGTCTTACGCTCAGGCGAAGTGCCGATTCAATCGCATTGGAAGACGATGGGCGAACACAGCGCAAGCTGGTCGTCAATCGCTGGAGCACATCGACGTGATGACATCCAGGCTCACTCACCAAAGTCCGCAGCTTCGGCAAGGACGACGAGCGCGGCGTCCGGCTCGCGGTCGAGGACCTGAACAAGAACCCAATCGTCGTGAACGGTCAGCCGGTGACGTTCCAGGTGGTCTCCGAAGATGACGCGGCCGATCCGAAAACGGGTGTGTCGGTCGCGCAGAAGCTTGTCGACAGCGGCGTCAAGGCGGTGCTCGGCCACTACAACTCGGGCGTGACGATCCCGGCATCGCGCATCTATCACAGCGCGAATGTTCCGATGATCACGGGAGCGGCGTCCAACCCGGCGATCACGCAGCAGAACTTCCCATACATCGTCCGTCTTGCGGCTAACGACAACGTGATGGGCGCACGCATCGCGGACTTTGCCGCAAATCTGCTGCATGCGAAGAGGGTAGCGGTAATCGACGATCGCACCGCGTACGGTTCGGGAGTGGCCGACGTATTCGTGGAAACGGTCAAGAAGAACGGCGTGAACGTCGTGGCGCGCGAGTATTCGAACGACAAGGCGACCGATTTCAACGCGATCCTCACGCACATCAAGGCGACGAGTCCCGATGCGATCTTCTACGGTGGCTACTATTCGCAGGCGGCGTCGATCGGCCGGCAGTCGAAGCGCCTGGGCCTGAACGTGCCCGTCCTCTGCGGCGACGGCATCTGCTCGGTCGACATGCCGAAGCTCGCCGCGGGCGCGCTGGACAGTCGCGGCTTCTGTGCGGAGGGCGGCGCGCCGCTGGCGACGCTGAAGGATGGCCTGGAATTCGCGGCGCGATACGAAAAGACGTTCGGCGTGAAGAACGACGTTAGCCGTATCAATTTCGAACGACCTGATGGTAACGTCGTCCCCACATGAGCGAGGCTCAAAAGGTGGCAGCTCGCTCGGCGGAAGGCCTCCAGGGATAGTTTGACGGCCGAATGTCGGGCGCTCCCAAGAACACGAACGGTGCTTCAACAGCCGCAGGATCGAGTGTTGGGGCAACTATGGGGGCCATTACTCAGCGACAAAAGCTCATCGGCTTGATAGTAAAGGCTCATATCGGTTAATTCGAATCAGGCCTCATCAAGGGGTTTTCATTGGCCTAGGAAGGCTAGACTTTGCTTCGCGGGACGAAGACCTGCCGATTTCGTTGATATGCACGGTGTGTCATCCCGTTCACCCCACCCGCGCAATCCGGAAAACCGCCATCGCGGTCTGCATGGAACCGGCCTGCTGCTCGAGCGCGGTCGCGGCGGCACTCGCCTGTTCGACGAGCGCCGCGTTCTGCTGCGTCATCTGGTCCATCTGCGTGACCGCCTGGCCGACCTGATCGATACCCGCGCTCTGCTCGACGGTGGCCGTCGTGATCTCGGTCATGATCGTCGCCACGCGCCGCACCGACGCGACGATCTCGTCCATCGCCTGTCCCGCCTGCGTCACGAGCGTATTGCCGTCACGTACGTCGTCGATCGACGCGCCGATCAGTTGCCGAATCTCGCGCGCGGCGCTCGCGCTGCGCTGGGCCAGCGTGCGCACCTCGCCCGCGACGACCGCGAAGCCGCGCCCGTGATCACCCGCGCGCGCCGACTCGACCGCCGCGTTGAGCGCGAGGATGTTGGTCTGGAACGCGATGCCGTCAATCATCCCGGTGATCTCCGCGATCTTCTGCGAGCTCGTATTGATCACGCCCATCATGTCGACGGCGCGACCGACCAGCTCGCCGCCGTGCTGCGCGAGGTCCGCCGCACTCGCCGCGAGCGTGCTCGCCTGCTGCGCGTTGTCCGCGTTCTGGCGCACCGTCGACGTCAGCTGCTCCATGCTCGCGGCCGTTTCCTCGAGCGAGGCGGACTGCTGCTCGGTACGGCTCGACAGGTCGAGATTGCCCGCGGCGATCTCGCGCGCGGCCGTGTGGATCGCATCGCTGCTGTCGCGCATACCGGTGACGGTCGCAGCGAGCCCTGCCTGCATCCGCTTCATCGCCGCGAACAACTGGCCGATTTCGTTGCGGCCGGCATCGGGCACCGTCACGGTCAAATCGTTCGATGCGATCCGGTCGAGCAGCGCGGCCGCGTTCGCGAGCGGCCGCGACACGATCGCGCGCAGCGCGAAGTGCGTCGCGGCGATCAGCGCGAGCGCCAGCCCGACACCGAGGCCGACCATCGCGATGATGCGGGCGTATGCGGCGTTGTCGTCGTCGATCGTGTCTTCCGCCAGCTGGTTGGCCGTGCGCTGGAATTTCTCGACGTTCGCCGAATACACCTGGCCGGCGAGCGTGATTTCCTTGTCGTTGATCTCGGCATACGCGGCGGTATCGCCGCTGCGCAGCGCGTCGGTCGCGCGGGCGAGCACGCTCGCGAGATGCGTCGACGATTCGACCAGCGCCTGCTTCAGATCGGCACCGAGGCTGCCGATCGGCGCGGCGTCCTTGAACGCCTGCGTTTCCTTGGCGGACAGGTCGAACGTGCGCTGCGCGCTTTGCAATGCCGAATCGCGCTGCGCCGGGTCGTTGTGTTCCTTCAGTGCCGAATACGCACGCACGAGCGCCGAGCGGGTGCGGGTGCTGTCCTTGTACGCATCGTTGACGAGCGAGGTCTGCGTCGCGATGGCGTGCAGACGTTTCGCGTTCGTGTTCGCGCTGCCGAGCGCAACGACGCCGACGATGCCGCCGACGATGATCATCGCGGCGAACGCGGCCAGCACGGCGAGCAAACTGTTTTTTACCTTCAGATCGCGCATGGTGAATCGACTCTCGAAGTTATCCCTTGTCGGTTAACGACAGCGACTTGTTCAACTTGAGTCGATCGCGCGCAATTTCGATGCAGGACCCGGCATCGCATGCGGGCGAACCTTGCGAAGCGAGCGGCACGTGTGCGATGCCACCCGTTCCGTCGCAAGCAGATCAGTTCGTCCCGTCGTACGTGACGATCTCGACCCAGTTCGCGCCCTTGCCGACTGGATACTTGCCGATCGCGTCGAGGTGGCCCGTGTGCCGGTCGATCCGGTACACCGCGAGCGTCGGCGACAGTTGCCCGGCCGCGAGCAGATACGCGCCCGAAGGATCGATCGCGAAGCCGCGCGGCTGCTGCTCGGTCGCGAACGTGCCGATCCGCGCTAGCTTGCCCGACACTGCATCGACACGGTACGCCGCGAGCGTGCTCGATGTACGCTCCGACGCGTAGAGGAATTTCCCGTCCGGCGTCAGGTGCAGGTCGGCGCCCCAGGGCTTGTCGCCATGAAAATCCGGCGGCAGGATCGATACGGTCTGGATCGGCCGCGCAACGGCGCCGCCTTGCGACAGCGCAATCACATGCAGCTTGCCATCGAGCTCGTCGATCAGGTATGCGAAGCGCCCGTTCGACGAAAACACGAAATGACGCGGCCCCGACTTCTCCGGCAACCGGTACGCGGGCTCGCCCGTGTCGGTCAGCTTGCCGGTCGACACATCGAACGGCAAGCGCAGCCACGCATCGGCGCCGAGCACGGAAGCGAACGCGAAGCGACCGTCCGGCGACTGGCGGATCGCATGCGCCATCGGGCCGGTCTTGACCGTCTGCTGCACGTCGCCGGCCACGCCATTCTCGCCGATCCGGTTCACCGCGAGCAGGTTGCCGCCGTACGACGCGGAGAACAGGTAGCGGCCCGACGCATCGGTCGACACATACGCCATGCTGTCCGCGAGCGGCGAGCGGCCGAGTTCGATCAGACGCCCATCGAGCGGGTTGATCGCGAAGCTGACGACGCGATACGGCGTCGAGCGCAGCGCCGCGTACAGCCGGTGATGATCGGGCGACAACGCCATCGGCATCACGGTGCCGTCGACCGGCACGGTTTCGATCGCGCGCAGCGCGCCGGTCGACGTGTCGACGCCGAACACCGAGATGTCGCGGCTGTCGCTATTCGATACGTACGCATACGTCGCGGCGTGCGCGAGCGATGCGACCAGCGCGAACGCAGCCGCCGCGACGGCACGCATGAGTGTTTTCGTGTTCATGGAGCTCTAGGTGAAGTAAAGGAAAGGGTGGCTGCGGCTACGGAGCCGGACAACTTCGGTCGTCCGGCACAGCGTCGGGAGAGGCGCGCAATCGGAGAATCTGAATACCGCACGTCCGTTGAGCTGACTCGGCAACCACGCATGTAGGTGACGATTTTGATCGTACTGAAGACGCAAGGTAGTGCTGTCACGCCATCTTCGTGGTCTCGCCGATCGACACGTTTCCGATCGCGCAGCCTGCGCTATCAACTCATGCCCGAGCCACGGCTCATTTCCTGAGGAAGCATTTCCCAGGGAGCAGCGGACTGCAGCACGAATAGGAGGTCCGTCAGCAACGCGCGATCGTCGAGCGGCTTGCTGACGGGATATCGCATCCGGCGCGGCTTCGGTAGTGGCAATAGCGGTTGGATGAGTAGCCACAGTTCGACATTGAGTATAGGTTTGGCCGCGGCCTCCTCATCGGAGAAACAACGAAGAGGTTCACGGAGTAAGCGACGGGGTAGCAGCCCCTCGCAGTTCATTTTGTTAGGGTTTCTTAGATCTGCGTCGGAATGGTGATGCTGCTTGGGCAAGACAAGGTCGGACCGTTGTCCGTAATTGGTACCACCGTGCCGTTCGAACTGGTCGAGGTCGTCACGCTGCTATGGTTGCCTACCTGAAGTTCGCCATCCGTAACCGAGAAGGCCCCGCCGCCACTGATCTGGCTATTGGTGATGTGGATCCCGGTGTCACCCGATTTCGGCACACCCATCAGGTTGTTCGAGAGCCCGACAATGGCGCCCTGGGTCTTGGTGGCGGTAGCGATCACGTTGTCGATGCTCACATTCGCGATGATCGGCAGGGCGCCGCCGGTACCGGACGCATAGGTATAGGTGAACAGGAACGGCTGCTGGACGTTGCGCATGCAAGTGTTCCGGTAGGTCACGCCCGTGGTCGCGCCACTATCCTTGGCAGTCTGGTCGGTCTTGATCCGGTAGCCATAGTCGGTGCCGCTGAATTGAACGGTGTCGACCGTCACCTGCGATACACCGGGGCTTGCGAGCGTGGTGCCTGCCGCTTCCTGTCCGCCGATCGAGATGCCGTGGCCGCCGCCGACCACGCAGTGATTGATGTTGACGTTCGATGTGGCCGCACCGCCCGCGTTGGATTTAATGGCGATATCGTCATCGCCGGTATCGAGCAAGCAGTTCTTGATCGTGGCGGTCTGGGTGCCGATGATGTCGATCGCGTCGGTGTTCGGTGCGAGATCGTTGCCGCTGGAATTGCGTTTCGGGTTCGCGTAGATCCACACGCCGTCGATCGTGACGTTCTTCGAGCCCGATTCGATCACCAGTTGCTCTTTCGGCGAATTTCGAATGATCAGCGCGTTGTCGGTGGCGTTGGTCGAACTCGGAAGGCTGATGATCGACTGCGATTTCCCGGCATCGGTGAAGTTCGAGCCGATCTGCAGATTCGAGCCGGTGATGGCAATCAGCTTCGGCCGGGGTGTGTTGTTTTGACCGACTGCTGCCGGCCAATAGTCCTGTCCGTCGCCATCGATCGCACCGGTGCCGGTGATCGTGACGTTGCTGAGATTGCTGCCTGCCAACATCGCACTGCTCGAGGGTTGCGACGGCGAACCTTTCAGCGTGAAGCCCTTCTCGAGCTTCAGTACGATGTTGCTGGAAAGGTTCACGCTTGTGATAACTGCCGTCGATATGCCGTTGTTGCTGGTCAGGTCGACCAAGCCTGGGCTGCTGCTGGTGCCGCTACCGGAACACTGCTTGATGGCGTTCTGCAGGTTGGTTGTATTCGTGCTCGGCACGCTACTCCATGGCGGCGTGCAGGTCTCGGCCTGGGCAGCTGCTGGCACGGCGAGCGCCGCGAATGTGGACAGCGCCAGTGTCGCGCGGATGCTGATTTTCCCTTTCATCAGGTTTTTCCTTGTCTTCAAATGGAGGAGGGGGAAACCTAGTTCGGACGGTGTGCGGCAGCAGGCGGACAGTGAACTGCTGCCGGTCGGCGGCCGACATCGATCGGGGTCCAGAGCGGACCCCGGGTGCTGCTCGGAACAACCGACCTGCGCGAATCCGTGCGGATCAGCGCAGGTCGGTGATGGTGGTGTTGTAGAGCTGGCCCGCGATCGTGACGTTCTGTAGAGTGATGCCGTTGACGTTCCAGGCGTAGATCGGACCAGGCACGGTAGCGCTGGCTGGTCCGGCGGCGGTAGGCGAGCCGAAGTCACAGTTCGAGATCGTGACGCCGGTAATGGCTGGAATCGTTGGGGTGGGCGCCGGGCCGTTGTAGTCGAAGGCCACGGGGCCCTGTGCAACGATCGCCTGGAAGCACGACCCGGTTTTGCTGCCAAGGGTGACGTTGCTGGCTGTCACATTGGCGATGTTGACGTTCTGCACCTGCGCCGGGCGCGTTCGAATCGCGTCACTCGCCGGCTGGTAGTCGCAATCGAAGGTGATCAGGCCGCCCTGTGACGCGGAAGGATTGCCTGCCGCCGCAGTCGCTACACCGAGCGGCACCGTGCCGTTGATCGGGCTCCCGACCAGCAATTTGCTGCCGTAGCCGCCGCCCGTCAGGCTCACGCCGTTTGGAAGGGTGACGCCGTTGACGTAGAAGTTGCGGACGAAACCGCCCCGGTTCATGTTGGTCTTGATGCGGATCGCGATATTCAGCGAGTTGGTCGCCCAGAACTGGTTCAGCATCGTCAGGTTGCGTGCGTAGATGTTCTCGACGCCGCCACCCATTTCGCTGCCGAGCGTGATGCCGCCGTGGCCGCTGTTCATCGTGCAGTTCTGCACCACGTGGTTGCGCGCCGAGCCGTATTCGGTATCGAGATCCTTGCCCGACTTGATGGCGATGCAATCGTCTCCGGTGTTGAAGACCATGCCGTCGCACAGCACGTTGTTGCAGGCATCGGGATCGAAACCATCGTTGTTCGGGCCGATACTATCGGCCATCACGCCGCGGATCACCACATTGGTACAAGCAGTCGGATGGTGCTGCCAGAACGGCGTGTTTTGCGTGTGGTAGTTCTCCATCAGCACATTGGTGCAGCCGATGAATTCGACCATGCAGGGGCGCAGGTAGTGGCCCAGGCCGAAGATCCGCTGTGCGACCGGCACGCCGGCTTCCGACAGCGCAGGCAGATAGTTCTGATCCTGCTGCCAGGGCGTCGCAGGATTGGTCAGCAGCGCATATAACGATGCGGAGATGCCCGGCACCGCCGTCTTCAGGTCGACGTTATTCGGGTTGGCGTAGGCCTGCGAAGGGGTTGAGGAACTCGCGCAGCCATAGGCGCCGGTGGTGCCCTTGTAGGTCCACCAGCAGGTGGCTGTGTTGCCGGAGCCGGCGAACGGTGTCATTGCCTGGCCGTTGAGGATCGACGTGGCGCCCTCGCCAGTCAGCGCGATGTTGCTGGCATTGCGCGCATAGACGGGCGCACCGAAATTCAGGCAGTCGTTGGCCTGCCAGCGACTGTAGAAGAGGTTGCCGTTCGCGCCGCAATTGATTGGGCCGTCCTTGGCGTAGTCGGCCGGGTTGGGGCTGAAGAAGATCGTGCAGTTCGCGCTAAGGTGAAAGTTGACGTTACTCTGCAGTACGATCGGCCCGGCGCAATACCAGGCTCCCGCTGGTACCACGACACGGCCGCCGCCGGCCGCCGCGCATGCGCTGATCGCCGCCAGGAAGGCGGGACGCGAATCGAACGCGCCAGCACCTTGGGTCGCGCTCGCGCCGGGGCTCAGCGGCGACTTGGTCGCGTCGGTGTAGGGGCTCGTCTGGGCGATGACGGAGCAGGGCTGTGCGCCATAGGCCTCGACCTGGAAATCCGTGGCCCGGAAGGCCGACTGCGTGATGCCGTTCAGCGAGGAGATGATGTTGGTTGCCGAGCCGTTGGGCCCCCAGATCGGATCGGTCGGCGTGGTGGTGCCGCCCGGCGAGCGGGTGTCGGTCGGGGCTGGCGTGTCGATGCCGCCACCGCACGCACCGAGCAGGGCGCTGCCCATCATGACGCCGGAGTACCCGAGGAAATGTCGTCTGGTAACCCGGTGCGCCGTGTTCTGCTTGAGGTCGTCGGGTTTTCCGTTGCGGTCGGGTGCGGTCACGGCTGTCTCCATCTTGGTTGTTAGATGATGTCGATACGATAATGGTGGTATGACATCTATTGTCATATGTCTCCATGATAATACGCGGAACATGCGAATTTCGCGTACGTGACTACCCTATGAAAAGGATTTCGTAATCTTCTTGTATAACGGACGTATAGTTGAAACTTGAAGAATTTCCGGGTTTGTCTTGTAGGCGGCGGGATGGCACTGAACACGAGAGGCAGAGGTGAAAATTACGCCTTAGAAATATGATGTCGTATATTAAAAAGACGACTCGAGGTGCGCGACAGGAAACGGTACCGGTGCGCGAACGTCGTAAGCCGCCTGTCAAAAGAGCATGATCACGAGTCGAATCGGGCGATCGGGGAAAGGCGTCACCCGACCGTGATTTTCGTCCCTCGGTTCATTGCGCTTCGGGTATAGCTGCCCGGATCGATCGCTGGCAGGTTGTAGCAGCGGTGGTCGCGACGTGAGCGCCGATTGCTCGGGCTACCGCTCGATGGGCTTAAGAGTCTGAACGGGCCCGGCGCGACAGCTTCAATTCGAGCGTCGCGCCGATGTCGCCTTGCGGCGCGTCGGTGCGACGGCCGTTGATTCCCTGACCACGAGTTCCGGTGTGCCGCACACGCGCGTGCTTTCGCTTGGCGGTTCTCCCTCGATCATCTCGAGCGCCATTGCAATCGCATGCGCGGCGATCAGCGGCGTCGGGAACCGGACCGTCGTCAGCGCGGGACGGAACTGGTGCGCGAGCTGGATATCCGTCATGCCGACGACCGAGAGGTCGTCGGGCACGCGCCGGCCCAGGTCGGCCGCCGCCTGCAGCGCACCGATCGCCATCAGGTCGTTGGTCGCGAACAGCGCGGTGAGATCCGGATGCGCGCGCAGCAGCGCCATGGTGGCGTCGTAGCCGCCCTCGATCGAATCGTGCGTCGACACCGTCGTTACCGCACGTTCGGCATGGCCGCGCGAAACGAGCGCGTCGACGAAGCCGCGCAGCCGCACGGACTGCGGGCCGCCGGAGCCCTTGCCCACGAGGGCGCCGAAGCGCCGATGCCGCAGCCCGGACAGGTGCGCGGCGGCCAGCGCACCGGCCGCCGCGAAGTCGACCGTTACGCAGGGCAGCGTGTGCGACGCCGGCACGTGCTCCCACATGCACAGCACGATGGCTGCGCCATGGCGCGAGAGGTCGGCCAGCTCGAATTCGGCGAGATCGGTGTTCATCACGATCGCGCCGGCCGCGAGCGTGCCGGCAATGCGTTCCAGGTAACTGCGGGTGATCGCGGGATCATCGTCGGTGTTCGTGACCAGCAGGTAGTAGCCGCGCTTGCGTGCCTCGCGCTCGGCCGCCAGCACGAACTCCGGATAGAACGGGTTCGTGATGTTCGACAGCATCAGCGCGAGCGTGGGCGTGCGGCCTTCCGCCAGTGCGCGGGCCGTGAGGTTCGGCCGGTAGTCGAGCTCACGGATGACCGCCATCACACGCTCGACCGTGGATGTCTTGACCTTCTGCGGGTTGCGCAGCACGTTCGAGACGGTCGCGGCCGTCACGTTCGCGCGGCGCGCGACTTCGGCGAGCGTTACCATCGCCGGTGGCCGGCTGAGGCCGGCAGGGTCGGGGAAAGCGGATGCTGATGCATATATTGGGATAGCGTCCCACAAGTTGCGCAGCGATAATCGGTGCGCTAATTTCTCGACACACCCCGAACAGGCAATTCGACGGTTCGACAGCGGTCAGGCGCGCGAAGCACGCGCTGGCGTATCGACGCCGATGAACAGGAGACATCATGGTACGGCGAATCCGGCGCGTGGCGCCACAAAAATTTAAGCGTTTAAATTTCGCGCAGCCTGCTGCGTGACGCCGACGGAGACCATCGATGACCGCCATTTCATTGAAGGATTTATCCAAGCGCTACGGCGACCATGCACCGGTGCTGCGCGACGTGAACCTGGAGATCGCGTCACACGAATTCTGCGTGTTCCTCGGGCCGTCGGGCTGCGGCAAGTCGACGTTGCTGCGCATGATCGCCGGGCTCGAGGAGGTGAGCGAAGGCGAGCTGCGCATCGGCGGCGAGCGGATGAACGACACGCCGCCGGCGGAGCGCGGCGTCGCGATGGTATTTCAGAGCTACGCGCTGTTTCCGCACATGACGGTATTCGACAACATCGGCTTCGGCCTGCGGATCGCCGGCGTGCCGAAGGATGAAATCCGCCGGCGCGTGACCGAGGCCGCGCGCGTGCTGCAACTCGAAGCGCTGCTCGATCGCAAGCCGAAGGCACTGTCGGGCGGCCAGCGGCAGCGCGTCGCGATCGGTCGCGCGATCGTGCGCGAGCCGCGCGTGTTCCTGTTCGACGAACCGCTGTCGAACCTCGATGCGACGCTGCGCGGCCAGACGCGCGTCGAGATTGCACGCCTGCACGCGCGCTTTGGGCAGTCGAGTTCGGTCTACGTGACGCACGACCAGATCGAGGCGATGACGCTCGCCGACAAGATCGTGCTGCTGCACGCGGACGACGACGTCGCGCGCTTCGGCAGCATCGCGCAGGTGGGCGCACCGCTCGAGCTGTATCACCGGCCGGCGAACCGCTTCGTCGCGGGATTTATCGGCTCGCCGCGGATGAACTTCCTGCCGGCGACCGTTGCATCGAACGATCCGGATGCCTGCCGGCTGGTGCTCGACGGCACGGGAGAGCGGCTGGTGCTGCGAGGCCGTGCGCTGCCGCGCGGCATGGCGGCAGGCATGCCGCTGACCCTCGGCATTCGGCCGGAACACCTGGCGGTGGGTACCGGTGCCGCGCCGGACGCGCCATCGATCGTTCGCGAAGTCGCACTCGTCGAGCAGCTCGGCGAGGCGGCCTATGTCCACCTCGACCAGCCGGGCGGCACGCCGCTGCTCGCGAAGCTGCCCGGGCAGGCCACGCTGCGGCGCGGCGAGCGGCATGCGCTGCAGGTGCCGGCCGACCACTGCCATCTGTTCGACGAGACCGGCGCGGCGTTACCGGCCGTGCGCGCGGTGCCGACGTTCGCGTAGCGGCCCACCGATTCCCCGCGCGTTCCGCGCGCGGGGCATACAACGCAAAAACCAGGAGACAACGATGAGATTTCGCATGAGCAAACTGCTGCTTGCCCTGACGACCGCCGCCGCGCTCGTCGCGTCCGGCGCGGCCGATGCTGGCACGCTGAAGGTGAACGTCGCCGCGCGCGGCAACCAGCGCGCGACGTGGCAGAACGCGTTCGACCAGTTCCGCAAGGCCAATCCCGACATCGACCTGAAGGTCAGCTACGTCGGCGAGGAGGCGTTCAAGGTGCAGATGTCCGGGTGGCTCGCGACCGATCCGCCTGACGTGGTGAGCTGGAACAACGGCGAGCGGCTCGCATATTTTGCGAAGCGCGGACTGATCGAGGATCTGACGCCGGACTGGCAGAAGAACGGCTGGAACGATACCTATGCGGCCGTGAAGCAGTCGTCGACCTACGGGGGCAAGGTCTACAGCCTGCCGCTCGGCTATGACGCGTACGGCCTGTTTTACCGCAAGGACCTGTTCGACAAGGCCGGCATTCACGGCGAGCCGGCCGACTGGGCGCAGTTTCTCGACGCGTGCCGCAAGCTGAAGGCGGCCGGCATCGCGCCGATCGCGGTGGCCGCGCGCGATGCGTGGACGCTCGCCGCGTGGTTCGACTATCTCGACCTGCGGATCAACGGCTACGCGTTTCACCAGAAGCTGATGGCGGGCGACGTTGCCTATACCGATCCGCGCGTGCGCGCCGTGTATGCGGCATGGAAGAAGCTGATCGACGACAAGTACTTCATCGACAACGCATTGTCCTACGACGTCGATTCGCTGAGCCCGCTGATCGTGAACGGCCAGGCCGCGATGACGCTGATGGGCACCTGGTACTCGGCGGGCCTGCTGGGCGCGGCGCGCAACCCGATAGGCTTCTTCCGCTTCCCGGTGATCGATGCATCGGTGCCGCTGGCCGAGGACGGCCCGGTCAACGTGCTGGTGGTGCCGGCGAAGGCGCACAACAAGACCGATGCCCGTCGCCTGCTCGCGTTCATGGGGCAGCCCGCGATCAACGGCGAGTTCTCGAAGGGCATGGGCCAGCTGCCGTCGAACAACAAGGCGCCTGAGCCGCAGGATCCGATCTCGAAGATCGGTTTCCATACGCTCGCGACGACGACGGGCGGCATCGCGCAGTTCTATGACCGCGACATGACGAAGGAAATGGCCGACGAGGGGATGAAGGCGATGCAGCAGTTCCTGTCCGACCCGACGCAGCTCGACGCGGTCCTGCAGCGCCTCGAGCAGACGCGCAAGCGCATCTACAAGAAGTAGCGCGCGTCGAACGGGCCGGCCGCGCCGGCCCTCGAGACCGCTTTCGTTCGCATTGCAGAGGGTTCACCGATGTCACTCAGCCTGTCCGATAACGTATTGCCGCGAGGGGCGCGCCGCCGGCCGCGCACCGGCGCGTCGCTCGCGCGTCGCCGCACCCGCGCGGCGCTGCTGTTCGTGCTGCCCGGCCTCGCGCTGTTCAGCGTGTTCGTGCTGTATCCGATCGTCAGCAGCATCTGGCTCAGTTTTCACGACTGGGACGGGATGACGCCGCCCGTGTTCGTCGGTCTCGCCAACTACCGCGAACTCGTGCAATCCGACACGTTCTACGTCGCATTGAAGAACAACCTGGCCTGGCTCGCGCTGTTCCTCGCCGCGCCGCCGCTCGGGCTCGCGCTGGCGCTGTACCTGAACCAGAACGTACGCGGGATCCGGCTCGTGAAATCGCTGTTCTTCGCGCCGTTCGTGTTGCCGGGCGTCGTCGTCGGGCTCGTGTTCTCGTGGTTCTACGACCCGACCTTCGGCCTGCTGAAGCTGATCGTCGGTCACGGCATCCCGGTGCTCGGCGATCCGCGCTATGCGACCTACGGCGTGATTGCCGCGGCGCTGTGGCCGCAGATTCCGTTCTGCATGATCCTTTATCTCACGGGGCTGACCGGCCTGAACGGCGAGATCGTCGAGGCCGCGCGGATGGAGGGCGCGCGCGGCTTCACGCTGCTGTGGCACATCATCCTGCCGCAGTTGCGGCCCGCGACGTTCATGGCGATCGTGCTGACCGTGATCGGCGCGTTGCGCAGCTTCGACCTGATCTCGGTGATGACGGGCGGCGGCCCGTTCGACAGCTCGACGGTGCTCGCGTATTTCATGTACGACCAGGCGATCAAGTACTACCGCGAAGGGTATTCGGCCGCGATCGCGGTCGTGCTGTTCGCGATCATGCTCGTCTATATCGCGTGGCAGCTGCGCAAGCTCGTGCGCACCGAATCCTGATCCCGCACCGGAGCCCGATGCTCATGTATCCCATGCCCGTTTCCCGCTGGAGCCGGCCGTCGCGCTGGCTGTATGGCGCCTCGCTGCCATGCGCGCTCGCGCTGTGGCTCGCACCGTTGATGGCCGTGCTCGTCACGTCGATCCGCTCGAGCGACGAGCTCGCGGCCGGCCATTACTGGACCTGGCCGCAGCACTTCGCGCTCGTCGACAACTACGGCACCGCGTTGACGCAGACGCCGATGCTCCATTACTTCGCGAACAGCATCCTGATCACGGTGCCGTCGGTCGTCGCGTCGATCCTGCTCGCGTCGCTCGCCGGGCACGCGCTCGCGAACTACCGGTTCCGCGGCAACGCGGTGCTGCTCGGGCTGTTCGTCGCGGGTAATTTCGTGCCGATCCAGATCCTGATGATCCCGGTGCGGCAGATCATGCTCGCCACCGGCCTGTACAACACGGTGTGGGCGCTCGTGCTGTTCCATACCGCGTTCCAGACCGGCTTCTGCACGCTGTTCCTGCGCAACTTCATCCGCGAGCTGCCGTTCGAGCTGATCGAGGCTGCGCGCGTCGAAGGCGCGAGCGAATGGACGATCTACCTGCGCGTCGTGCTGCCGCTCGTGCGGCCCGCGCTCGCGGCACTCGCGATCCTCGTGTTCACGTTCGTCTGGAACGACTACTTCTGGGCACTGTGCCTGACGCAGGGCGACGATGCCGCGCCGATCACGGTCGGCGTCGCCGCGCTGAAAGGGCAGTGGACGACCGCCTGGAACCTCGTGTCGGCCGGCTCGGTGCTGGCCGCGCTGCCGTCGGTCGCGATGTTCTTCGCGATGCAGAAACACTTCGTCGCCGGCCTGACGTTCGGCGCGACCAAAGGATGACCCTATGACCTTTTCTCCTGCCGGCAAGGACGCCGCGATGCGTCTCGGCGTCTGCTATTACCCCGAACACTGGCCGCGCGAACAATGGGCGAGCGATGCGCGCCGCATGGCCGAACTCGGCCTGCGTTGCGTGCGGATCGCGGAATTCGCATGGAGCCGCATGGAACCGGAGCCGGAACGCTACTGCTGGGCGTGGCTCGACGAGGCGATCGACACGCTCGCGCGGCACGGCCTGCGGATCGTGCTCGGCACGCCGACCGCGTCGCCGCCGAAGTGGCTCGTCGACCGCCATCCCGACATCCTGCCGGTCGGCGCGGACGGGCAGGCCTTGCAGTTCGGCTCGCGGCGCCACTACGACGTGTCGAGCCCGGTCTATCGCGAGCACTGCGTGCGGATCGTCGACGCGATGGCGCATCGCTACGGCACGCATCCGGCCGTGATCGCGTGGCAGACCGACAACGAGCTCGGCTGCCACAACACGCTGCCGAGCTATACGCTGGCCGCGCTCGCGGGCTTCCGGCGCTGGCTCGCCGCGCGCTATGGGGAGATCGCCGCGCTGAACCGCGCGTGGGGCAACGTGTTCTGGAGCATGGAGTACCGCAGCTTCAGCGAGATCGAACTGCCTCGGCACACGCCGACCGATGCCAATCCGGCCCATCGGCTGGATTACATGCGCTTCCAGTCGGACGAGGTCGCGCGGTTCCATGCGCTGCAGGTCGAGCGGATTCGCGCGCATTCGCCGGGCCGCGACGTGCTGCACAACTTCATGGGTTTCTTCACGGAATTCGATCACTACGCATTCGCCCGCTCCGGTCTCGACGTCGCCGCGTGGGACAGCTATCCGGTGCCGCGCACCGAGGTGCTGCCGCTCGACGAACGCGACAAGCATCGCTGGGCGCGCACCGGGCATCCGGACGTGTCGGCGTTCTCGCACGACCTGTATCGCGGCATCGGCCGCGGGCGGATGTGGGTGATGGAGCAGCAGGCCGGCCCCGTGAACTGGGGGCCGCACAATCCGGTGCCGCACGCGGGGGCGGTGCGGCTGTGGACCTGGGAGGCGTTCGCGCACGGAGCGGAACTCGTGTCGTATTTCCGCTGGCGGCAATATCCGCATGCGCAGGAGCAACTGCACTCGGGGCTGAATACGCCGGACGACCGGTTGTCCGCCGGCGGGCGCGAAGTCGCACGGGTCGCCGCCGAGCTCGCGACGCTCGATCCTGCGCTGACGAACGCTCGCCCCGTGCCCGCACGCGTGGCGCTGCTGTTCGACTATGAAGCCGACTGGATGATCCGGATTCAGCCGCACGGCGCGGACTTCGACTATCAGCAGCATGTGTTCGACTGGTATCGCGCGCTGCGCGAGCTCGGGCTCGACGTCGACCTCGTCGCGGCGAGCGCGGATCTGGACGGCTATGCGCTGGTCGTTGCGCCGACGTTGCCGGTCGTGCCGGACGGCCTGGTCGAGCAGGCGGCGCGCGGTGGTGCGCACTGGCTGTTCGGCCCGCGCAGCGGCTCACGGACTGCGGAGTTCGCGATCGTGCCGGGGCTCGCGCCCGGCAGGCTGCGCGACGTGTTGCCGGCCCGGATCGAACAGGTCGAATCGCTGCGGCCGTCGCTGGCGCCGCGCGTGAGTGTCGACGGTGTGGAGGGGCATGCCGTCAGGTGGCGCGACCACGTCGAGGACACCGGCGAGGTCGACGTGCTCGCCTCATTCGACGACGGCGTGCCGGCCCTCGTCGCGCACGGCCGCGTGACGTATGCGCCGGCCTGTTTCGATCCGGACGTGCTGCGGGCGGTGATCGCCCGCAGCGCACGCGAGGCCGGGTTGCCGGTACAGGCGTTGCCGGACGGCGTGCGACTGCGCAGGCGCGGCCGCCTGACGTTCGCACTCAATTACGGCGAAACGCCTGTTCCGGCACCCGCGCCGGCAGACGCGACGTTCGTACTGGGCGGGCCCGTGATCGGCGCGGTCGACGTCGCGGCGTGGATCGTGCCGGACTGACGTCATGCGATCCCGGTTTGCCGGCCTGGTCCGGATTCCGCACTTCGTCGCGCTGTCCGCCGCCGCGTTGATGCTGGGCGTCGCGATGTCGTTTACCGCCCCGTTTCTGTCGCTGTTCGGCGTCGAGGCGGCCGGCATGTCGCCATGGATGGCCGGGGTGTTCATGACCTTGATCGCAGCGAGCGGCGTGGTCGCGAGCACGTGGGCGGGCCGCTGGTCGGATCGCCATGCGAAGCATCGTCCGCTGCTCGTCGCGTCGCTCGCGGCCGCCGCACTCGGCTTCGCGCTGCTGTGCCGGCTGCGCGCGCCGGCGCCCGTCATCGTCACCGGCACGCTGCTGCTCGGCGCGGGCGCCGTGTCGCTGTCGCACATCTTCTCGTTCGCCCGCGCGGTGCTGCCGGCAGCGAACGACGCCGAGCGCGAACTCGCGGCGGCCGCGCTGCGCACGATGCTGTCCGTCGCGTGGGTGTTCGGGCCGGCGCTCGGCGCGCTGATCCTCGCGCAAGCGGGCTTCTCCGGTCTGTTCCTGGCCGCCGCGCTCGGCTTCGCGGCGTGCATGGCGATCGTGATGCGGATTCCGGAGCCGGCCGCACGACCCATCCCGGCCGTATCGCGGTCGTTCGCCGCCGAGGCGCCGGCGGCGGCATCTTCGCAAGACACCGCGCCGCGTGCGGTCGTCATGCGCACGCTGGCCGCACTGACGCTGATCGGCCTCGCGGCGAACGCGACGATGATCGTGCTGCCGCTGTACGTCGTGCGCGGGCTGGGCGGCTCGCCGGCGGACGTGTCGGCCGCGCTCGGCATGGCCGCACTGCTGGAGATCCCGATGATGCTGTGGCTCGGGACCCGCTCGACCCGGCTCGACAAGGCCCGCTGGCTGACCGGCTGCGCGGCCGTGCACGCGATCTATTTCGCCGGGCTCGCAGCGGTGCCGCATGTCGGCGCGGTCCTGCCGCTTCAGTTGTTGAGCGCGTGTGTCGTCGCGATTACGTCGTGCCTCGGCATGACGCGCGTGTGCGACATGATGCCGGCGCGGCCGGGCACCGCGACCGCGATGTTCTTCAGCACCGCACGCGTCGGGTCGATCGTGTCGGGGATCCTGTCCGGCGCGCTGCTCGACCTGTTCGGCTACCGCGCGACGTTCCTGTGCTGCGGGGCGCTGGCGCTCGCGGCATGGGCGCTGCTGCGCGCGGCGCGCGACCCGGGTACCGGCGTTGCGAACGCTGCGCGGCATGCGCGCGGACGCTGCGATACGCCGGGCTGACGCAAAGCGACGCACTTCTGGCCGGCCGCCGCGCACGAATGTCACGCGGCGGCCGGCATGCCGTCAGCGTCGCCGGAACGCATCCAGCGACGGGAGCGCGTTGCCGTGGAAATCGAACAGCGTGTTGTTGTCCCACTGATCGCCTGCGCCGATCTTCCAGCCCACGCCGGGCGTCGGAATCCATTCCGGTTCCCACCAGAACACGCCTTTGCCGCGTCCGCCCGGGATGCCCTTCACGATGTCGGTCACCGCCGCGAGGAACTGCGCCTGCCCGGCGGGCGACGGCGGGAACGTCGTCGAGCCCGTGTTCGTCATCGTGTTCGGTTCGCTGTCGCCGTCGCTGGTGGTCCACGGATAGGCTGTCTCGACGACGATCAGCTCCTTGCCGTAGCGCACGGCGAGATCGTTCGCGTTGTTGCGCAGGTCGTCGAGCGAGCCTTGCCATTGCGGGTAGTACGACAGGCCGATCACGTCGAAGGCGACACCGCGCTGCGTCGCGCTGTCGAACCACCAGCGGCTCTTCGCATTGTCGCCGCCGCTGTCGATGTGCAGCACCACCTTGATCCGCGGATCGAATGCCTTGATGGCGTCGTGCCCGGTCTTCAGCAGTTGCGCGAGGTTGTCCCACTGGTCGTACTTGCCGAGCGGCCACAGCATGCCGCCCGTGATTTCGTTGCCGATCTGCACCCATTCTGGACGCACGCCGGCTCGCGCAAGTTGCGTCAGGACGTCGGTCGTGTACGCGGCCAGCAGCGCGCAGGTGTCGGCCAGGTTCTTGCCCGCCCACGCGTGCGGCGGATACTGCTTGCCCGGATCGGCCCACCAGTCGCTGTAGTGGAAGTCGACCAGCACGCGCAACCCGAGGGCCGCTGCCCGCCGCGCGAGCGCGCACACATGCGCGGCATCGTTGTAGCCGCCCGGCTCGCTCTGGTTGGCCGGGTAGAAGGCTGGATTGCCGGGATCGTTCCAGACCTTGATCCGGATCGAATCGACACCGTGCGCGCGCAGGATCGCGAGGCAGTCGCCGGCCTGGTTGCGGTCGAAGAAGCGCGCGCCGTGCGCCTCGAGCTGCGGCAGCGTCGACACGTCTGCGCCCATGGCGAACGAGCCGGGTGCCGACGCGCGCATTGCGGCAAGCGCCGGCACCGCGCCGGCGAAATCGAGGCCGGCAAGCGCCGCGGCCGAGAGGCTCCAGCGCAACATCGATCGTCTGTCCATCGTCATCCTCCTGAACATGGATACCGAACTCGTCGGTTCCAGCAAAATTTAAGCGTTTAAATTTCCGTTGCTTTTTTTGACGCCGGTCAGGCGTCGAAACGAGCGTAGCAAAAGCACCCGTCGATGCCCAAGGACAATGTGTAATGCTTAATATTTGGCAGCAGGGGGAGAGTACTCTACGAAAGAGACGCAACCACACGCTCCCATGTTGACGTGGGCATATCTGCAGGGTGTTGACGAATCATCGTATCGAAGCATGGAGCAAGGCTGCGTAATTGCGAGATCGCGTCGATTTGCAGAGCCGCGGTGCGGTGGGGGGCCAATCGGGCGTTAGGTTCTTTCTCTCACGTGTTCGAGCGCCTACCGGCGAAGGCATAGATACCGTCGGATGGGAGCATCCCGGAGGATTCGGATCGGCAACGGTAAGAGTCAAGCATCGAGGAAGTTCATTTCCCCACCCTGAGGACCAGGTTGTGGCAACAAGGTCGAGATTATATTTGACATATTTAACACTCTCGTCGGACTCGCTTGATAAGCAGGTCGTGTTTTCGGTTAGTAGTTGAGGGTGATGCGAAGGGTAAGCCTCCGGCTGCCTTCCGCCAGCCCGGGCTTCCGCGGCGTTCCTCGAGCTTACTTTGAGAGTCCGCAACCCCATGATTTTGGGGGATTTGGTGGGTAACGGCATGCTTGCGGCGTCCGGCCGCGTCCCCCCACAATTTCCTCACGAAACATGGGTAGCGATATGGGTTTTGTGGGTAGGAAAGGAGGGCGGCATGGCAGGACGACAATTGCATCGGCTCAGCGCGCTGTGTGTCGCGAAGGCGGTGGATCCGGGGCATTATGCCGACGGCGGTGGCCTCTTCATGCAGATTGCCGGCAGTGGCGCATGCTCGTGGGTGTTTCGCTTCACGCTCGACAGGCGAGTGCGCGAAATGGGCCTCGGACCGCTTTCACGAGTCTCGCTTGGTGAAGCGCGAAAGCTGGCCACTCAATACCGCGAGATGGTTCGGGACCAGATTGACCCCATCCTCGCGCGGCGCGAAGAGCGGCGCCGCCGATTACTCGACATCTCCATCGATGCCAACGTGACGTTCCATGAGGCTGCTGAAGCGTTCATTCGAGCGCACGAACCGGAGTGGCGAAACCGGAAGCACAGTCAGCAATGGGGCAATACGCTCAAGACTTACGCCTATCCCATCAACGGCGATGGGCGTGTGCGCGACATCGACACAGCGATGATTGTCCGCATTCTGCAGCCGATTTGGACCAAAATGGCGGAGACGGCGTGCCGTGTGCGGGGGCGCATCAAGGCGATCCTGGACGCGGAGACCGTGATGGGGCACCGAACCGGTAGTAACCCGGCCCGAGGACCTCGCTATCACCGCATCGATGCTGTTGCCGCCCGTGATTTCCGCTGCCTATTCGACTCAAAAGCTTGTCCTGACGCCGACGCGACCAATTGCTTGCGACGGTGACGATGACGGAACGTATACGCCGTTGAACTGTGCGAATGCGCCCGAATTCGTACGTTGGTACGCGGCTTCTGCATAGACAGCGGTCCGTTTCGAAAGGAAGTAGCTTGCCGCCCCCGTAATTTGATGGGCATGGTTGTTGGTCAGCGTTTCGTTACCCTTCATATACATATAGTTTGCTGAAAGCAGCCAGAACGGCGTCGACTGCCAACTTCCACCGACCTGCGCTGAGTAGGCAGATGCACCTGAAAGCTGGTTTTTCACGGTTGTTAGCAATGCGTTGATGCCGAATGACTCGAACGAATAGCGGGCACCGACGCCCCAGTTCACGATGCGAATTTGTGGGGGACCGTCCGCCCCGCCTGCATACCGCTGACTCGTGTATGCCGCACCACCGGAAAAGCCCCCAGCACGATAGAGCAGGTCGAAACTGTAAGCGTTGCTCTCAGCCGTGCTGCCAGCAACGTTGCCGAAACCGTACATGGCACCGAGTCGCAGGCCGGCGATGGATGGCGAGAGGTATTTAACGGCATTATCTACGGGCACGCCGTTCAGACGGTCCCAACTTATCGCTCCAGTGGCGTTGTTCGGAATCTGTAGTGCGTTGAATGGACCATTACGGAAGTTGTAGAAGCCACCGCCATACAGAGCGCCGTCGGCTCCCGTCGGGAGAAGTAACTCGTGCATGAAGTCATACTGCTCACCGAGCCTGAACTCGCCATACTTGTCGCTTGCCAGCGCAACATAGGCTTCCTGACCGAAGAAGGACTGGCCGGGAATAACCGCCCCGTTGCTCAACTGGAATTGGTTCAGTAGCCGGAACGACGCATAGTAGCCCCCACCCAGGTCTTCTTTGCCTTGGAGGCCCCAGAAATTGGGATTATAGATACCATCATCGAACTTGAAGTTGCTGTGCCCGCCCTCATTGCTAACGTAGGTGACACCGGCATCTAATAAACCGAACATCGTAACGCTGCTCTGAGCACTCGCACTGTCCATCAGGACGGCACAACTCAGCAAAACAGTAATAGCCGCTCCAAACCTCATGTTGTCTCCTGTTCTATCTCTAACGTCTATATCGCGAGCAATGCTATTTAGTACTGCGAATGATACGGCTACCTTTCTTTCCGTGACCACGATAACGATGGCGCGCTCACGCGATGTTTCCTGGCTCCTTCGCCGCGCACCCGGAACGCTTGCGCGGCGCGGTTTCGATTAACGAGCACGAGACTGCGACGCCCAGTACCATGCCGCAAAGAGCAAAGTCGAATACATGAGGCAGGCCAAAGTGCTGCGCGATGAACCCGGCAATTGCCGGTGCGACACCGCCACCGAAGATTTCCCCTATCCCCGATATAAGGCCGATGGTGGACGCTATCAGGCCGGCAGGCGCCGCTTCTGTCGCCACCGGACCGCTGAGCAGACTCAGCAGCCCGATCGAGCACATCGCAATGCCGAACAGCAGGCCGAACAGAACGGGAGGATTCGCACCGGTGTTCATGAAGGCATAGAGCAGCACGGCGGCCAGCGCGAATGCGCCAATCGCGGCGACTTTCCGACCGATAAAGTCCGATAGTGCGGAAAGACTGAACGAACCGACGAAGCCACCGAAGCCAAGCGCCGAGGCGACGAAGCCCATGCTCTGCGAGTCGAGCTTGAGAACTTCGACGAGGTAGGTCGGCACCATTGCACCTATCACGAAAATTCCGGCCATCGAGCACAGCATGGCGAGCATCGCCATGCACACGTTCCGGCTCCCGAACATGGAGCGCCATTGCGGCGAAGCGGCGACCGAAGGTGATGGCCCGGCTTGTGCCGGCGAACGCTTGTCGCGAAGGAACACGGAGATAAGGACTGCAACGATGAGCCCCGGAACGGAGGAGACCACAAAAACCCAGTGCCACGACGGTACAACCTTCAGCAGCTGCGTCGCCAGAATTGGCGCGACGCCGAGTCCCAGAAGGGAGAACATGCTCATCTGCAGCCCGAGATTGAACCCGCGGCGAGATGGCAGCGATGCCTCGCTGGCAGCGGCCACGCTAGCAGGGGTGAAGGCGCCTTCGGCGACGCCCATCACCCCGCGCACGAGCAGCAGGCTTATAAACCCTGAGGCGAATCCGGAAACTGCCGACAACAGCGAGAACGCTACCATTGTCCAGATGAGAATCCTCTTTCGACCGACGCGGTCAGAAATCGGACCGCTGGCAATCGCCCATACACCCCAAGTGATTGCTAGTACACCAATGAGACTCCCGAGTTCCTGATAGGTCAAACCGAGTTCCTTGACCATGAGCGGAAACAGCGGCGCCACAATCCACCTGTCCAGACCGACGAGACCAAAGCCAAGCGCGAGTAGCGCGAGCGTTCTAAATTCGTACCGAGCATCGTGACGATCAACATGCAGCATGGTATGTCTCCTTTACCTTTGTCTTGACTTTTTTAGCAACAGCGGTCGCGAGTCCGAGCGAAAGGGCGGTCGCGCATCAGCAGGCGCGGCCTAGACATCGAGCGCGGGCAATCGCTGACATCTGCTGCTCGCCACCACTCGCGCTGGCGCGGGAGCACCCGGAGCCAGCGAGCGATGCCGGAGGCGATCTCGCAGCGTGATGCCACCGTATAGGCACCGAGCGCGAGGTTGTCCTCGACCGTGAAGTCGCCGAAGGAGCCACGGCCTGGGACACGTGCGCGCCGCGGCGTGCCGGGCGTTGGTCTTCCCGGCGCCGTTGGCGTCGACCAGCAGGACGATTTCGCCCGGGTGCACCGCCACGATCATGTCGGCGAGCGCCTGGACGCCGCCGAAGCGCACGCTCACCTGGCGCACCTCAAGCAGTGGCGGGGATGAGGCCGCCAGCGCTTCCATGGGGGATTCGATGTTTGTCTCCTCTTTTGTGTTCACGGATCCCACTGCGGACCCGTTTGTTCTCCCTCGTCCTGATGGCGCTGGCAGGACGACCTGCAGGACGAGGGCGGTCAGCTTTCCGCCAGGGCCAGGGCGAATTCGCGGCGCCCGCGCTCGCCGTGAATGTGTTCATAGTCAGGTGCAGGCGTGGTATCGCCCGCCTCCAGATAAAGCTCGACGAACGTCGGACCGTTTGCATTCAAGAGCGCTTCGGCCTTGGCGCCGAAGGCGGACAGCGCGGAGAACGATTCGGCATGGCGGTATCCGGCGCTCCGCGCAATGCCGGCGAAATCGAGAACACCTTGTGCCGGGATGGGGTGTCCACCGTTGGCCTCGTAGCTGCCGTTGCGCGATACGAAGTGGATGAGGTTTTTCGGCGCGGCCGCGGCGACGGTCACCAGCGTTCCGAGGTTCATCAGCAAACTGCCATCACCATCGAGCACCACGATGCGCCGCTGCGGCATCGCCAATGCCAGGCCGAGCGCATGGGACGAGGCCAAGCCCATCGCGCCCACAGCCACATAGTTAAGCGGGTGGGGGCGGATTGCGAGCCACTCGAAAGCCGACGAGTAGGTGGACACCACGATGTCCTGGGGCAAGAGGTCGGCGAGGAGCCGGAAGCACGCGTCACGTTTCATGGCTTAGGCACTGGGATAGCGGGTGATGAGCACGGTGAGGGGGGCACTGCGTTCGAAGGCACGCGTGAGCGCCGGCGCGATGGCGGCGGCTTCGTCGTCGTTGCGCGCCAGTCGATAGGGCATGCCCAGCGCTTCGATCAACGGGATCATCCGGTTGACCCCATAGTTGGCGGACTGTTGCGGATCCTCCGGAGCGTCCGCGAACAGCAGGCCCACCAACATGCAAATCGGCTGACGGTACTCCATGGCGATGGCGCGTATGGCGTTCATGGATGCCATGAATCCCGTGTACTGGATCAAGATGGCCGCGCGCTTGCCACCGGCCAGGAGCCCGGCACAGATGCCGATGGCTTCCTCCTCGCGGCATACCCGGACCAGCTTGAGTTGCGTGTCTTTGGCCAGCGGGCGCAAGACGCCTTCGGAGGTGGTCAGGTCGGGAACGGAAATGACGTACTCGATCCCTGCGGCCTTGAGAGCCTTCAGGATGGATGCGCCGCTCAGCTGTGTTTTGTCGTTCATTGGTACTCCACCCACACGCTCTTGGTCTGCAGGAACTCGCGGACGGCCTCCTGACCATTCTCCCGACCGAAGCCGGACTTCTTGAAGCCGCCCAGCGGAGTCATGCTGCTCACGCCGCGGTAACTGTTGATCCAGACGGTGCCTGCCGCGAGGTCCTTGTGTAGCCGCAGCGCACGCTCCAGATCGCGTGTCCACAGTCCGGCCGCCAGCCCGAAGGGGGAATCATTGGCGATGGCGACCGCTTCGGCCTCGGTCTCGAAGCGCATTACGGCCAACACGGGCCCGAAGACCTCCTCGCGCCACAGTCGCATCGAAGGGTTGACCTCGGTAAAGATGGTGGGCGGGACGTACCAGCCATGGGAAGCGCAGCGCGCGGAGAGCTCGCCCTGGAAAGCGCGGGTGGCGCCCTCCTCGTGCGCATCGAGCAGGTGCGACTGGATGGTTTCGAACTGGGCACGCGTCGTGATCGGCCCCATCGTTGTTTCGGCGGCGAGCGGGTCACCGACGACGATGTCTCGAGCCCGGGCCGTGATGCGCCGGACGAACTCGTCGTAAATGCCTGCCTGCAGCAGCAGCCGCGAACCGGCGACACAGGACTGACCGCTGGAAGAAAAGATGCCGCCGGCGACTGCAGGAACTGCACGGTCTAAGTCCGCATCGTCGAAGACGATGACCGGCGACTTGCCGCCAAGCTCCATCACCGTCGGTTTGAGATGCTTCGCTGCGAGCGTCGCGACGGCACGCCCGCCAGCCTCACCCCCGGTGAAGGTTACTTTCGCGACCCGCGTGTCCGCTACCAGCGCCTCGCCGACCTCCTGCCCGTAACCGGTCACCACATTGACCACGCCTGCCGGAAACCCCGCCTCGGTCACCAGCCTGGCAAAGTGAAGCGTGGAGACCGATGCATGCTCCGACGGCTTGACGATGGTCGTGCAGCCAGCAGCGAGCGCAGGAGCGACCTTCCACGAGGCAATGACCAGCGGGGAGTTCCAGGGTGTGATGGCTAGGACCACGCCTACCGGCTCATGGCGTGTGAAGTTGAACACCCCGATGCGGTCGACCGGGATGACTTCGCCTTCGAGTTTGTCAGCCAGTCCCGCGAAGTAGCGCCAATGCTGGGGAAGGTAGGCGTACTGCTTGCGCAGCTCGGTGAGGGGTTTGCCATTGTCGCGCGCATCCAGTTGCGCCAGCAACTCCGCGTCCCGCTCCAGAAGGTCCGCAAGGCGGAACATCAGGGCGCCGCGCTGAGTGGCCGTGAGTTTCGCCCAGGCACCGCACAGCGCCTCATGGGCAGCCGCTGCCGCCACTGCGGCATCCGTCGCGCTACCGCGGGGAATCATCGCCCAGACTTCCTGCATGGCCGGATTCAGCGAGCCGAGCCACTCACCATCACAAGGGTTATGTGCCTTGCCACCGATGTGCATCGGGTATTGTGCCACTTCGATTTGCTTGTTCATCATTTGAACTCCAGACTCCGATGGCGGTTACTCTCCATCACCCGGAAGTTCCCAGCAAGGCCCATCGGCATTCGTTCCAAATATTGGACCTTATGTGTCTTTGCCGCGACAAATACACCTAAAGATTGCTAACCACAACCTAGTATCGCCGGTGATCAGGGAAAATATATGGTCCATATAGCGGACCAAAACTGAGGGGAGTTGCTTGGATCTGGTTTGCCGCAAGATCATGTCGACGTCGGAAAGGTCCACGTGGTGGATCGACGGCTCAATCTAACCGGCCAAACATCCATGTTCAAAATCTTCGATCTCCTCAATGGGTCGCGCCTGACGGCCTCCTATGCTGAGAGCTGCCTGTCCAATGGCGTACACGCCATCCACATCACGCTCAACAACTTCCGGGGCATCAATCCCGTGCCCGACCTGCGCCACTCGCTGGACCAGCTGGCCAACTACCGCGCGCACCTGCGCACGCTGGGCGGCCTGATCCGGATGGTGGAATCGTTCGACGACTTCGAACACGCACGCGCCGAGAACAAGCTCGCCGTGGTGATGGGTTACCAGAACGTTCCAGGCGTCGAGCGCGACCTGAACCTGCTGCGCCTGTTCCACGACGCCGGCGTGCGGGTGATCCAGATCGCGCACAACATCCGCAACCTCTACGGTGACGGATGCGCCGAACCTGCCGATGCTGGCCTGTCGACCCTGGGGCGTGAACTCGTCTGCGTGCTAAACGAGCTCGGTATCGTGATCGACCTGTCGCACGTCGGCGACCGCTCGGGCGTCGAGGCGACGATGCTGTCCAGGCAGCCGGTCGCCGTCACCCATGCCAACTCTTTCACGGTCTGCCCGAACATGCGCAACAAGTCCGACGCTCTGCTCGACGCGCTGAAGGACAACGGCGGCGTGATCGGCATCACCTACCTCCCGCCTCTGGTGCGTATGCCCACGGAAGGCGCGCCCTCGGCCAGGGACGTCGTCGCCCATATCACCTATTGCTCCGAGCGCATCGGCACCGAGCATGTGGGCATCGGGTCGGACTTCATCACAGACCAGCCAGCGGAGCGCTATCAGGATTTCCTGCGCAAGCCCGAGGTGTATGGCACCTGGCCCTGGCGCTTTCCAGTAGACAACCTGCAGCAGCAGCAGGAACTGCTCGAGTCCCTGTTCGCGCAGGGCCTGAACCGCGCTCAGATCGAAGGTATTGCTCAGGGCAACTTTATGCGCGTATTCAAAGCCGTCCTTTCATGACAAGCCAAGGAGACAACATGACCAAGCGACCCCTGGGGAAGATTCCGCGCGAAGCGGTCCTGCAGCTGACCATCCCGCGCTATGACCGGGACATCATCGAAAGCTTCCATCAGTTGGAGGACCTCACCGGCACGGTCTCCGACGCGCTGGACGAACTAGGTATAGCCACGGTGGTGCCCGGCTGCAACCTGCCGCCCAACTTCTGTTCCGCTAGGATCGTCGGGCCCGCCCTCACGCTTCGCAATGTCGAGCAGCGGGACAACTCCTACCGCGGTGCGAAGGAGCGGGTCTCGAAGATGGCGGAGATTGAAGCGCACAACCTGGCGGAGCCGGGCGACGTGTTGGTGATCGAGGGCGTGGTAGGCATCTCCAACATGGGCGGGCTGTCCGTCACCATCGCGCAACGCCAGGGCGAAGTCGGCGCGATCATCGACGGCAGCATCCGGGACGTACAGCACGCACGCGAACACCTGTTCCCCATCTGGTCTCGCGGGCCCAGTTCGGTCACCGGCAAGTGGCGACTGGAGACCGTGGCCGTGAACGGAACCGTGACCATTCTGGGCGTGCAGGTGCGGCCCGGCGACCTGGTGGTGGCCGACGAGGGTGCCGTCTGCTTCATTCCGCAGGATACGGTGCAGGCGGTGCTCAAGCGTGCGCACGAAATCGCGGCCGGCGAGGCCAAGCGCTACGCGGATATCCGCGAAGGTGTACCGGTGCCCGAGCTGGCCCAGCGCACCCACGTGTACAAATTCACTCCGCAAGCCTGATCATGAACAGGCGTCACCTCTATCGGGCCCTGCCCGTTGCCGTCACGTCTCAGAAGCGCTCGCCTGCGCTTCCCAATATGGCGACGATAACAGAGGCCCTTCAGGGCTACGAGCGGCCGCTCCGGACCGGCATCTTCGCGCCTCCCAGTAGTTCGTCTCGCATCGTTGAAAAGCTGGCCGGCGAGATCCGCAAGGCGACAGTGTCGCCCGAGCTGGCCGCAGAGTGGCAGGAGTTCGATGCGGAGGGGCGCCCCATGTCGCCTGCGGAGTTCACCGCCTGCTGGAAGCAGCAGGTCGATCTTTGCAGAACAATCGTCAAGAACGACAACATCAAGCTTGCGGAGGACTGTAAGCATGTCCCAGGTCACTGGTGTGGCGGAGCTGCCTCTGGTGGACACCCACGCCCATATCTACAAGAGCACAATGCCGTTGTCGAAGGATGCGTGGCGAAGGGTGGAGAAACCCGCGCCGGTCGAAGACTTCCTGGCCACGTTGGACAAGCACCACATTCCATTCGGAGTGGTCGCTGCGGCCAGCATGTTCGGGGAGTACAACGAGTACACGCTCCAGTCCCTGCGGGCGTCGCCACGGCTGCGCGGCACGGTCATCGTTCCGCCGACCGTCGATCCGTACATCCTACGCCGGATGCGGGACGACGGGGTGGTCGGTGTACGGTGGGTCTGGTTCATGCAGAAAGGGTTGCCGGACTTGCGTTCCGCCGAGTACCGCCTGTTCCTGGCGCGCCTTGCGGATTTCGATATGCATGTCCAGATCCTGTTGGGTGGCGAGCGTCTCGCTACGGTGCTGGAGGCGTTGGCGAAATCCCCGGCGAAAGTGGTCGTCGACCACTTCGGATTCCCGGACCCCAAACTCAGCACCCGGTGCCCTGGCTACCAGGCGGCGGTACGCGCCGCGGACAACGGACGCACCTGGGTCAAGATGGCTGCGTGGCACCGCCTCGGGGAGAGCGGCCCGCAACTCGGCGCGGCGCTGCTGGCTTCACTGGGCACGGACCGTGTCATCTGGGGCAGCGACTGGCCCTTCGTCGCCGCGCATAAAGGCTACGCCTACGCAGAAGCGGTCCAGTCCTTCATCCACGCCGTCCCTGATCCTCTGCAGCGTCGGCAAATCTCCGAAACCGCTTTGCGGCTGTACTTCGGCCACTGATTTTTGGAGGCCAGGTCTAAAACTGAATCCGCTCGTTTGAATATGTTCCAGCAGACGGGCGAGCAACGAAATTTTAGGAGTGCTACATGAATTTCGCTAAGACGATTGCAGCGGATACGAAGACACCGGAAGTTGTGGCGCCACGACTGAGTGGGTTCTACCACCCAGCGGAACTTACCCAGACCGCCTCCGAGTTCGGTTCGACGCCGCGCGATCACCGGCCTGATGCCGCGATCACGCATGCGCTGGCGATGTGTGTCGGAGTGGTAGCAGCGCACGCCGTAAGGGACCTTGGGGCCGCCGTTGGCGTCTACAAGGTTGTAATCCTTCGAACCTGGTCGCCCACGATCCGTCGGGTTTGCTCCAATTTACCGCCCGCCCCCATGGCTCGCACCGAGGAAGCATCGACTGCAGCATACGAGAAGCCCGGCCCAGTAGGCCGGAGTCGCGCAGCTGGTGCAGACAACGCGAGCGGGTTGCGGCCCGTGCCGGACCCCAGTGCGGTCGGCAAGTGATTCCATCGGACCCCGGCGCGTAACACGAAGCGAGCGCCATTGAGCGCTGCCCGCTCCAAAACACGAGGTCGGCCGTTCTTTCGTCTTTGCGACGCTTTGGGTTCGGCAATGACGCTTCGATCAGTGTCCACAATTCGTTGTCAATGATCGGCGATTGCATCTTCTCGGTCTCCGTTGCCCGGAAGGCGAGGTTAACATCGTGTCCGGAAAATAGCCCGCCCTTCATAGGTTATTTGAAACTTACCTCTTATGAACAAGCTTTTTATCACTCCTGCCTCCCACTTCACGCGCAAATGCCGCGTCACGATCATTGAACTCGGCCTGGAAGATCGCTTCGAACTGGTTCCTACCGTCTGGCCGCACAACTGGGGGACCGAAACGACCCCGTATGACGAAGACTTTCTCGACGCGTCCCCGATCGCCAGGATTCCGGCGCTGCGAAGCGAGGATGGAATTCGGTTGACGGACTCCTCCACCATCTGCGAGTACCTGAACGACGAGCTCGGCGACTTCCGGTTGTGCCCCCGATCCGGCAGGGCGCGCTGGGACATCCTTTCCGTGGTTTCCATCGCCACGCATGGGGTGATGGAGGCCCAGGTGCTAAGGCGCGCGGAGATGCTGCGCAAACGCGAGGGATCGCCCAACCCGCAGGAGTTTTCTGGCAGCTTCGTGCGCAAGATGATGGATCGACAGGATCGTTGCTACGAGTACCTCGACAACATCTGCGGCGATTTCCGTTCTGAGCCGGATCTGGGCCAGATCGCGGTGGCTTGCGCCTGTGCGACATCCGACTTCCGCTTCCCGGAAGACGACTGGCGCAATCCGGCGCCTCGCCTGGCGAAGTGGTACGACAAATTTGCCCAGCGGCCGTCCATGCAACAAACGATGCAGGGCGAGACCCCGCGCTAACCCCTAGGAGGACAGTCCCATGAAATTCATCTACTACCGCGAGGAAAGCTCGAACCTCTGGCGCTGGACCCTTTACGGCGAAGATCGCCGCAAGGTCGCCGAGAGCGTCGAGAAGTACTACAACGCCGCTGACTGCCTGTCTGCCATCGAACTGGTCAAGAACTCCAGGGGCGCTGAAGTCACTCAACGCGAAACGCCGTGACCAGGATCAGCTGGCGACGGTGGCGATATACGGTAATTCGGCCTGTCCTGACACGAAAGGCCGGTCCATCAAAAACAATGTCGGAGGAGACGTGACTTCACACGCGACGACGTCGCAGCCGTTCAGCGGTGCGGCGACGCCTGCCGCTGCTGTTAGTGTGCTTCATCATTAAATACATTGACAGTGCCAACATCGGCATCGCGCAGATTCAGTTCAAGGCGGCTCTGCATTTTGGCGATCTCGTGTACGGCTTCGGTGCGGGGTTGTTCTACGTCGGCTTTGTGCTCTTCGAGGTGCCGAGCAACTTGATGCTCGCGAACATAGGCGTGCGCTTGACACTGCTGCGGATCATGACCCTCTGGGGCACCATATCCTGCGCCATGATGTTCGTGCACACGCCCATGGAATTCTATATCGCCCGCCTGCTGCTGGGTGCAGCCGAGGCGGGCTTCTTCCCCGGGTTGATTCTGTATCTCAGCTACTGGTTTCCGGCCGAACAGCGCGCACGGGTGACGGCGCTGTCGTTCGTCGCACTTCCGATTGCCACGATCATCGGCGCGCCGACGTCGGGCTGGATCATGTGTCAGTTCCACGACGTGAACGGTCTGGCGGGCTGGCAATGGATGTTCCTGCTCGAAGGACTCCCCACCATCGTGTTTGGCGTGATTGTCTTCTTCAATCTGGAGGACTGCCCGGAACGAGCGAAGTGGTTGAGAGCTGACGAGAAGACGCGGCTCACGAATGTGCTTAATGAGGAGCGCAGGCTGAAAGCTGGCGAGGTCGGTCACGGCGGCACGCTCGCGGCGCTGAGCGACTGGCGTGTGTACATTTTGGGGCTGGTTTCGTTCTGTGCCCACGTACTGGCGAGCACCATCGCGTTCTTCGCCCCGGTCGTGATTCAGTCAGCGGGTGTGCGCGATACGTTCCATGTGGGACTGCCGTACATGCAGCGTAACCTGGGGCTGGCTGTGTTACTGCTCACGATTGCAACGGCGGGGCACTTGTCGAGCTTGTCCGTGTTCTGGACGATTCCGTCCACCGATCTCCCGCCGGCGAGTGCAGCCGCCGGCATTGCAGTGGTGAGCAGCATCGGCGGGCTGGGCGGGCTGGTTGGACCGAGCTTGATCGGTTATGTGAAATCGACCACGGGCAGCCTTGAGGTGGGGTTGCAGGTCGCCGGTTGCTTCGTCCTGTTCGGGAGCATTCTCCTGCTCGTCAATATTCCGGCGCGGCTACTATCCAAGCGGGCTTCCCGCTCCTGAGCAGGCGGTCCTGCGGGTTGTCCCAGCAATGGCAAGGCGAAAGCATGACGCGATACCATTGTCAGTCAGCCGACACATGCTCCAAGGCTTCCCCACGCTGGAGCGCTTGCTAACTGCGGCGCGTTCAGGCTTTTACTCCTGCTTTTACTCCCGATTTCTGCCAGAACGAGAGTTGCTGTCGATCATGGATGTGTTTGCCAAGTTACATGACCCGCGCTACCGCAGGTGTCGCTATCCGCTGGAGGAAATGCTCTTCATAGCGTTGTGCGCCACGCTGACGTGCTGCAGAACAAGCACGCCCCGCTTCGACGTGCCGTGTGCATCCTTGCGCGAGTTGATTCGGACCCTGAAATCGCGCCTCGGTTAGCTCGGTTAGTATGGCGCACCGCGATCTTCAGCTTCCAAACCTCACTCGCAGTGGCTTCGACTTTCTATTCCATTATCTGGACTTCTTGTGAGCGGCGAGCCCCCCTTTGACGGCACGGAAGCGCCGCACGCTGCCTGTGCCCGTGCCGCTTTCGGCAGTCGCGATCCGTTGCTCGACGTGGTTGGCATGGAAGCGAATGATCCGCACGATATCCGGAATGCGGGTCGGGGGCATGCGGTCGGCTATGGCCGCAGTCCCAATGCCTGCGATCGGTCGGTCCGCGCCGTCGCGGATCACGACGGCGACGCCGCGCACGCCCTTGAGCACGAGGCCGTCGCTCAGTGCATAGCCGACGCGCCGGGCCCGCTCCACCGCTTCCTGGATCTGACGCAGCCCCGCGCTGGAGAAGTTGGCGAGGGTTCCCTTGACGGCGTCCAGCACAGCGTCTGCCTCGTCCGGGGCTAGCGCCGCTAGCAGGGCAACCCCCGTGGCTCCCACGCCGAGCGGGCGGCGGGTCCCCACTTCGACCGTGAAGGCTTTCACCGGATAGCTGCCGGCCTGCCGGTCAATGCAGACCGCCTCGGTGCCGCTGCGGATCGTGAGGAAGCCGGTATCGCCTGTCTTTGCAGCAACCGCCGCAAGGTCCTCTGCGGCGAGTTCTTTGAGATCATACACTGTGCGGTTGGCGGACCATCCTAGGACCGCCAGCTCCTGACCCAGGCGGTAGCGCCGGCTGTCCTCCAGTTGCTCGACCATCCCCTGCTGCTTGAGGGTGTCGAGGATACGGTGTACGGTCGGCTTGGTCAGGCCGGAAGTCTGCTGCAAATCCACCAGGCGGCAGCCTTCGCCCCCACCCGCGGCCAAAATGCGGATCAGGCCGATTGCGCGCTCAAGCGTCTGGGTGCTCATAGCGGGTCCAATTTATGGAACATGAATGTGTGATTTTGCCGAATTTGTTCGCCGGCGCCAACTACGTTAACGGTCCGGATGGTGGAACAGTCGGGCGGAAGCTTGAAGCATCCTGCGATACGCTCGAGTATGCCAATAGCGACGCGGGTGGCGTGCTTGCCAAGCAAGTCCGCATTTTTTCGCCGCCACAGACCGGCTCTGCACTACTGTCCGCCTGGCGCAGAGTTCATTGCGGCGCTCATTTCCACGATTTCAGGAGACAACTCATGGATTCCACCAAGCGGTCCGCCTTCTTCATCGAACCCACCTGCTACCCACGTCCGCTCAAGGTCGTCGGTGAGCACGTCACAGTGCTCGCCTCAGCCAAGAGAACGGGGGCATATGAGGTATTGCTGCAGGACGGTGTCGAAGGCAGTGGCCCGCCGCCGCACCATCACCCGTGGGACGAGTCGTTCTATGTGACGGGCGGGGAAATCACGTTCAAGTTCAACGTCGGCGATCAGGAGCAGCAGGTTGTTGCCCGAGCCGGAACGTTTGTGCACTTGCCGGCCGGCACGGTTCACTCGTTCCGTTTTGGGGAAGGCGGAGGTCAGATGATCAACATCGGTAGCCGCGACGCTCTCGAGCCGATGTTCGCGCATCTCGATCGCGAAATTTCGCCTTCTTCGCCTGACTTCGAGCGCTTTGTGAACATCTGCGCCGAGCATCAGTCGTTGATCCAAGTGCCGGACTGAGGAGTCAGATCCCTGCGGCTTCGTGCTGTCGCTCGACGCCGCAAGACGAGAGTCCAAGAATAAGTGTTTTGATTTCCGGTGAAAGCAATTCCACATGATCTCACGTGATGACAATCCAAACGGCATCTTGTGCCGCACAGATGATGTTCTGGCGCATAAAGTGCCTGACCGTCGTCGACGATTTCACGAAAGAGGCTGTCGAAATCGTCGACCATGGCATCTCAGGTTTGTATGTCGCTCGGGCATTGGACCGTGCAGCTCGCTTCCGTGGCTATCCCAAGGCGGTGCGAACAGACCAGGGCCCCGAATTTACGAGCCGCGCGCTTGACCAGTGGGCGTATGCGAACGGCGTCACACTGAAGTTGATTCAGGCGGGCAAGCCAACGCAGAATGCGTACATCGAATCGTTCAACGGCAAGTTCCGCGACGAATGCCTCAACAAGTGTTGAGCAGCGACTGCGCGAACTGGACCGCCTCGGCGAGGATCTGCGCGAGGTGGAGCAAGCACTCGCACAGGCGACCATCGACGACGCGCGATTACGCGTGATGCTGACGATCATCGTCGACGAGATCGGCTATCTACCGCTCTTGGGGGATCAGGCTAGCCACTTCTTCCAGATCGTCGCCAAGCGCTACGAGCCCGGCTCGATGATCCTGACCAGCAACCTTTCGTTTGCGCAGTGGGATGAAACCTTTGGCGGCAACACCACACTGACTGCAGCGATGCTCGACCGCATCCTGCACCGCGCCCACGTCATCCAGATCAAAGGAGACAGCTACTGACTGAAAAAGCAACGCCAAGCCGGCCACGTTTCGTCATCGAAGAGGTAACGACTGGCTCAGTTTTACTTTGCGCGATCAGGTACGAAGTGGCTCAGATTTCAAATGCGTTTGACAGCTCGAGCTGTTCTCGGTGGAGACGACACCGACGGCCAAGGTTGCCGACGCGGTCGCGGCATCGATTTGCCCGCCGGTTGCCTTCAAGCCGTGGTCGTTTTCGTTTATGCGAAAAGGCGATGTGTCATCGGTGGAGCGATGCTTTATCGACGGAGGCCTTGTTTCGAATCTGCCTGTTTGGACCTTCGATGAGGAGCGGGGCGTTGCGACCGTACGCTGTTACCGTCGCTTTGGGCTTGTTTTTCGGCGTCCAAGCCGGACCCTCATCACGAATGACTACAGCCGACCGGGCGGTAATCTCATCGTCAATACTCGATTGCCGAAACTTCGAACTGGGTTGGCGCTATTAGCGCGAAGGCTGAACGCATTTCGCGCGCTTCCTCCGCCGGGCTGCGGCCGAAGAACCGCTTGAATTCGCGGTTGAACTGCGAGGCACTTTCATAACCGACCCGTGCTGCCGCGCCCGCCGCGGTGGCAGCGTCGCGAATCATGATCAGTCGCGCCTGATGTAATCGGACTGATTTGACATACTGAATGGGGGAGGTGGCGGTGACGGCCTTGAAGTGTGCATGAAAGGCGGGAATGCTAAGCCCCGCCTCGCGGGCCAACGAACTGACGTTCAACGGGTGGGCGTAATCGCTGTGGATTCGGCGAAGGGCGCGAGCAATCCGGCCGAAGTTGCCGTGGCTGGCCAATGCGGCCCGGATCGCGCCACCCTGGACGCCCATCAAGACGCGAAAGCACAACTCCCTCACGATGCCCGGTCCCAACACTCTGGCTTCGAGCGGTGAGCGCAATGCCCTGAGCAGGCGCACGGTCGTATCAGCTAGCGTTTCGTCCAACGGGGTGGAAATGATGCCTGCGGGCTCGATGACCGGTCCATTCGCGTGTTGGTCCATCTCGATCATGAGATCCGCCACGGCAGTTAAGTCCAGTCGCACGGAAACGGCCAGCAACGGCTTTTCAGGGCTGGCATCGGTCTCCGTCGAGAACGGTAACGGCACGGACAAAACCAAGTAATGCTGGGCGTCATAGCGGTATACCTTGTTCGCCAGATAGCCACGCTTGTGGCCTTGGCAGACGATCACGACACTGGGCTCATAGAGCACCGGCGTGCGCCCCAGCGGCCGGTCAGCACGTATAAGGCGTACACCATCAAGCAATGATCGCGTGTGGCCCTCGTCAGGGGCTAGATGCTGGATCAGCGCAACCATCTCACGCTGCCTTGACAAGACCTGCTGCGCGCCACCCATGAAAGCACTCCGTCGACGAATACGAAACAGCCAGATTTTCACATAAATGGTTGCCGTTGGCCTACGTGCGAAATAGGAATAGGCAATGACGCAAGAGGCCTGTGGCTAGTCCGGCCTAACCGACAGGCCTACGATTCACTTGTTCGTTCAGCCCCGGGGCAGTCGTGCATGTGGTGGCCCGGAAACAACAACGAGCAATCGTGGAATCTGTCATACCGGGTACATGCAAGGCGATTGTGCTGACCGGCGCCAGCAGCATCGTCGGCAGGTCAGACATCGATCTGTACCTTCTTTCACTAATATAAGGAGTTCTAATGTCTAACCATACATCGTCTTGGAGCGAAACGCCGTTTGCCGGCCGTGTCGCCATCGTAACTGGCGCAGGCAGTGGTATCGGTTTGGCCACGACTGAACTTTTGCATCGCCAGGGCGCGCGCATTGTCGCCGTGGGCCGGAATGCCGACGTCCAGGAGTTGGCCCGCGACGGCATCGTCCCTGTGGTTGCAGACGTGGCGCAAGAGGCCAGTGCGTCGTTGGCCGTGAAAACTGCGCTTCAGCAATTCGGTCGCCTCGACATTCTGGTCAACAACGCCGGGATTCTGTCCAGCAAGCCGGTGGTTGACATGCGTTTGGAGGATTGGAACGAGGTACTCGCAGTCAACGCGACCGGCGCATTCCTGTTTTCCCGGGAAGCAATGCGGCCGATGATGGCTGCAGGAAGCGGTGCCATCGTCAACATCGGTTCCTATGCCTGCTATCAATCGTTCCAGGGACTTGCCGCCTATGCCGCGTCCAAAGGCGCACTGGCCCAGCTGACTCGCACACTGGCACTGGAAGCTATTGTCCACGGCGTTCGTGTCAATGCGGTCGGCTCAGGCGATGCCATCACCAACATCTCGAACGCCATTCAACCGGATGGACGGACCTACCTTGCCGAGCACGGTCGCAAGGCGCCTATCGGGCGCGCTGCGCAACCTGAAGAAATTGCTGAAGTCGTCGCGTTTCTCGCGTCGGATCGCGCCAGCTACATGGTCGGTGCAGTCGTCATGGCCGACGGTGGCATGAGCGTCGCCATTTAGTACTCGATTTCAACGGAGGTATCAACACATGCAGCACCCCCAACATCCCGACGTTTGGTTCATCACCGGTGCGGCGCGCGGCATTGGTCTTTCATTGGCTCGCCAGGTGCTGGCCAATGGCGCCGCCGTGGCGGCTACCTCGCGCACGCTCGGTAGCTTGCGCGAGACGCTCGGCGCGGATAGCACAAATCTGCTGGCGTTAGAAGTCGATCTGGCTAGCGAGGCGAGCGTACAAGCGGCCATCGAAAAGACCATCGAGACTTTCGGTCACATCGACAGAGTGGTCAATAATGCCGGTTACGGTCAGCAAGGCACGATCGAGGCGCTTACCGACGCCGAATTGCGCCGAAATTTCGACGTCAACGTTTTCGCGCCGCTACACGTCCTGCGTCACGCATTGCCGCACCTGCGTCGGCAGCGTAGCGGTCACATTTTCAACGTGGCCTCCATCGTCGGCTTCCAGGGTGGTTACGCAGGCTGGGGCAGCTATGTCGGCAGCAAGTTTGCGTTGGCCGGATTGACCGAAACCCTGGCCGCTGAAGTGGCCGAACTCGGCATCAAGGCGACCGTGGTCTACCCCGGGCCGGTGCGTACGGGCTTTCTGTCGCAGAATAGCCTCGTCGTGGCTCAGCACTCGATTGCCGACTATACGGAAGCTCAAGCCTCTCTGGACCTGCACCTCGATGGTCTGGATGGCCGGCAGGCAGGCGACCCCGAGAGACTGGCTGCCTTGATTCTTCAAGCAGCCAGCGTCGCCGAACCTCCTGTCCATCTGTTCGCTGGCAAGATCGCCAATACGCTCGCCGAGCAGAAGATGCAGGGTGTTCGCCAGGACGTGGATGCGTGGCGCGGCTCATCGGATGCCACCGATTTTCCTGAATAACTGCAATCCGGTGCGAACCGCTGCGGCGCGATGCCGTGCGGTTCGTCACCACCTTCCGGACTCGTGTCGTGTTGGCGGCCATACCTGCGACACCTCGCAGGTTCATCTTCCGAATTTCGACTTTACACAATTAACACTGGCACCGTTTCGATGTCGACACAATCTTTATGATGTGCTGCTGAGTTGACCCTCCGCGCGAAGTTGTGTCGAAAGTGATTCCGGTGCGGGAGTCGGCCACCGTGCAGACAGTCGAGGCGCTGATTGCCGGCGGTCAAGTGATGGCCGACGCGCTGCGAGAGTTATCGCGCTGAAAAACTCGTCAGGGTAGCTAAACATCTATCAAATACTGGTCGGAGAAGCTGTCGCACGTCCATGCTTTGGGCCGACGCAGTCACTTCTCGCCGATGACTTTCATGAGTTGCTCGCGTACAGAAGTGATGGTTCGCTCGATGTCCTTGGGCGTGGGCCGGTCCATATAGGCAGCCGTCAGCAGCGTGAGTGGATGGACGTTTAGCACCTCAGCCAGCTGCTCGATCTTGCCCAGTGTGTGTGACTTCGACTCCTGTTAAATCTTGCTTATGTATGTGTGACTGGAGACCAGCCTAAAATCTTCCTGCGTAACGTTAGCGATCTTGCGAAGTCACTGCAACCCGGCGACGTGATCGTCACCGGGACACCGGCCGGGATCGGGATGGCGCGCGATCCCCAGCTCTGGATGAAGTCTGGTGACGTATGCGAAGTCGAAATTGAACGGCTTGGCGTGTTGCGAAACCCGGTTGCGTCGGTTGCCATCAGTCACGACTGATCTCACAAGTCGAGCATGTCGTGTGTAGATTGACTGTCGCCGTGTCGTGCGCATGATCGGGTTTGACAGCGTGTGAGCGGCGACACCGGTGGTCTAGAAGTGGTGTCTGCTGGTTTTGTACGTAGCGCGTTCTTCGAAGGGTACCTCTGCCACGCGTATTGCCCGATCGCGGAGTTCAGCCCCGCTGCCCCTGAAGCGTCGGAATTTTCGCAAACAGATTGGTCAGCCGGTCGATGAAGATCTTGAGTTTGACGGGAGGATGCCGATTGGGGGGATAAAGTACCGAAATGGGCCGTGGTGGCGCATTGAATTCGGATAGTACTTCACGCAGGTGGCGCGATTTCAGATACGGCTCAACCAAGTATAGGGAAGTTTTGATCAAGCCGATTCCAGCGACGCCACACGCAATGTAGGTATCGGCGTCGTTGACTGGTACCGTGCCACACATCTGTACGATCCGCGTTTCGCCTTCGACAACATAGTCCCATACCCGCGGTCGACCCGTATCCGCAGAAATGTGACTGGCTGCGACGTGCTGTGCGAGATCGCCTACCGATTCGGGCGAATCAAATCGGTCTAGATAGATAGGGGATGCGCAGGTGCACGTCGTCAGGGCTCCGATTCGTTTTGCGATAAACCCAGAGTCGTCGAGCGCATCGACACGGACGACGCAATCGACGCCTTCACCGATCAAGTCGATTTGACGATCGGTCACGCCGAGCAGTACCTTAGAGGCCAGAGATTTTCAGAAGCTTTGACGGCGAAATATTAAGAGCGTCTGAAATTCGGATGAGGTTAAGAATCGTCAAGTTGCGCTCACCTCTTTCGATGCGGCCCATGTGACTCCGGTCGATTCCGGTGACAAGGGCAAGCGCTTCCTGGGAGACGCCAAACTCCAGCCGACGAGCGCGGACCGCCGCGCCAATCGCGGCCAGATGTCCTGCATCGTCCCGTTTGCCAGATACCCTTTGCATCCAACGATGGTCGCGGTATGATGCTCGTTTGGCCACGGCATTTACGACCCATTTTCGCGGTTGCTGCCAGTCTCTCTAGCTGTAAGGCATATGTTTTTGATTCAGGATGGGAACCGTCTACCGCTTCAGTCGGTGGTGGCCGGTGCAGGGGTTTGGGCCGTGATGGAGCAGTGGACGCCAGGTGACTTGCTGGTTTTGCGAGTGTCTGAAAAGCGCGCGCGAGGAATTCCCTGCGTGATCTGGACTGATCTCGTCTCTGGTGCGGCATCGCTGCACCAGTTTCTCGGTGGCAGTAATGTGCTACGTGGGGCGGCGGTCGTTAGTACGCGTCGTGCGCGTCAGGTAGATGACTGGTATCTAGATCCACTGAGCGAGATCCGGGTTGGGGCGACCGAACTGGGCGAGGACGATCAGACGCTGTTGACGGTGACCCAGTTTACGACGGCGGCAGGACGGAAGTTTTCCGTACCGAGCGGCTTTGCGACGCGTTACGCTCGCGGAAGGCGAGTCTGGCAAGCGCGTCGATCACGTTCAGCCTCTGCGCAATGACCGAGAGGGATCGCGTTTTCAGATGGACGGATCGTGCGCATGATTTGGCTCTCGTAGTGAGACGGGAGGGAATCCAGATGTTGCGTGACAAACATGTCCAAGGTGAGCGGCTATGACAGATGCCCGCTTCCGCGATGGACCGACCTGGTCGGTATCTTCCAGGAGCCGTAGTAGTTGGGGAAACCGCTTCTTCATCGACACCGAGTTTACGGATTTCGAGGCACCCCAACTCATTAGTCTCGCCATCGTCGGGGAGAACGGATCCGAATTCTACGGCGAATGCTCGGACTATGATGCGGCGCGCTGCAGTGACTTCGTTGGGGCAGTGGTGTTGCCGCAACTGGGTCGGTTCAAGGGGCGCACGATGGAGTTTGATCAACTGCGTCAGACGTTGGGGGTTTGGATCGCGGCTATCCCGGCCGCCTCCAAGCCCGTGCTTTGCTACGACCTCCAGATTGACTTAGACCTGCTGCGATTCCAATTGGGTGGCCCATTGCCCAAGGGTTGGGCGCTCGCGGATATCCGGAGCCAGATCGATGCTCGGCGGAAAGCTGAATACTTTGCGCGGCATGGCGGCGAGCACCATGCGCTGCAGGATGCTCGAGCAAACGCCTACGCCTACATCGGTTGAGCGTGACTCAGTCGAGGTCGCGTCATACCCGCAGAAAATCCCGTTCCTTGCTTCGCGTATTGCTTGATTATCGAATCGCGCGGGGTGCCTCGATGAGGTGATCTGCGGGCTGACGTTGGAAGGCTTCACTGACCTGACGCGCGCGCTTTGTGTCTTTGCCATGGGGATAAGTCGGTGCGGTTGCCACCAAGGCGTGGCGCAGATCGTCTCGCATCACGTCCGGGAGCGCATGGAGGGCACCTGAATCAACGATTTCGAACCCTGATTTCCAGTGGGCAGCGTTCACGCCGTTGCCACATAGGCGGCGCACGCTAAAAGGCATGCCGGGTTTCTCATACGAGAGAGATCGGACTGGCTTCGCTCAACGATGAGGGAGATCGCTATGCTTCCAGCACGTGTTGCGCTCGTAACGAAATCCGCAAAAGTCGGCTATTCCAATTTGGCGCGAGTTGCGCAAGCGCTGAATTTGCAGGTCAGCCGCGATCTCGCTCCGCTCTGGAATGTGGCCGGCACAGTGGTTGCGCTCGAGTCTGTTGACCGACTGGATCCTGGTCTTTGGCCAGTGTACGTGGTCGATGAGGTCCCGGAGGGTACTGCTGGCTTTCATCTCACTGAGCACAATCAACCTTACGCCATTGTTCGATCTGGCGATACATGGTCGATATCGGCAAGCCACGAGGTCCTCGAAATGCTGGTTGACCCGAGTGGTAATCGGCTCACGGCATCGAATGCAGTCACGATCATAGACAACGAAGTACAGGACGGTGATGGCAAGGTCGAATATCTTGTCGAGATCTGCGATCCGTCAGAAGATGCTGCGTACGCGTACTTAATCGATGAGGTGCTGGTTTCTGATTTTTATACTCCCCACTACTTCGACCCCGCGGGTTCGTCGGGAGCACGCTATAGCTTCAGCGGCAAAATTTCCCGTCCAAGGCAGGTGCTTCCGAACGGCTATCTTACCTGGTTCGATTTGCAGACTCAGATACTTCGCCAGGTACGCCATTTCGGTGCGCCGGAGATTGTTGATCTCGCGAAGGCGGCAACCGGTGCCGGTTCGCTGACAGGGGGACGTTCTCTGCGCAGTTTCGTCGACGCAATGACGTTGCCGCCGCAACACCTGTCCAGAATTACGAAGGGAGCGCCTGCGGTTGAGAATTTGGAAGCGCGGCGAGCGATGTTTTCGGTGGCTGCACCAGTTCGAGGGGCGATCTACACTGCAGCGCTCGAGGGGACGATGCGACAGGCTGCTGACGAGGTTGTGCAACGACAGGCAGACGCGGGTTCGACCGAGGCTGCGGAGAACGCCCTCAAGAATAACGTGGCCGTCTTTGCAGTGGAAGGCGTGCTTTCGGTACGCGTTGGCATTCGCTGGCGCATCTCATCAGTAATTCCTCAGCACGTGATCGTCGTCGTAGTGCAGGTCGACCGTTTCCAGGCGCTGCGATCGCAATTGCCTGCGGTGCTCGATAACGTGCCGGTTGACGTGCGCGAGGCGAATCCGATGGAACAGATGCGCGCGCTCGATCCAACTCGCTACCTAACCCTAGCTGAAGCCCGGCAAGAGCTAAGACAGCCTGACTTTGATAGTGAGATCTTCTTCGATGGCAGGGGCGAGCCCATCGATAGTCAGCCCGCGTCGCTGATGGCGTTTGCCGCCGCGCGAGCACGCAAGGAAGAGATACCATATACGGCTGCGCCCGGAGCGAGCCTCGATGCAGTTACTGCTCCAGTTACCCTGGTGCTGCACGCAAGTCCCGACGCGGCTTGGGAGCAACTTTCAGAGTTTCTCGCGGGGGTGCGCAAGGATCTCGTGGTCGGCATGTATGACTTCACGTCGGCACACGTCTTGACAGCTGTCGAGCAAGCCCTTGCCGGTGGCAAGAAGATGACGCTCACTTTGGACCACCCGGCCAAGAACGCGACTGCAGATCAGACTGACGAGCAGACCCAAAGCGACTTGTCAAAGGCACTCGGTGACGACTTCGAGGGTACATGGGCATTAACCAACTCCGACCCGAAGGCACCGGTCTGGATCTATCCGAACGCCTATCACATCAAGGTTGCGGTACGCGAGGACGATACTTTCTGGCTCTCGTCGGGCAACTGGAACAATAGCAACCAGCCCGAGATTGATCTCTCGGATCCTATCTCCGCGCGTGCGGTCGCGATGAAGAGCGACCGCGACTGGCACGTCATTGCTTCGAGCAAAGAGCTGGGACCAACATTCCGTGCCTTTCTCCAGCACGATTTCGATGTCGCCAGTAAGGAGATTGCTACGGTTGCGGCGCAGGCTGCTGTAGGCGGGCCATCGTTCAATGCCGGAGTCCTCAACGACGGGATGCCAATTGAGATGTTTGCAGTCGGCAAAGCCCCGCAGCAATTCTTCACGCCTCGTACGATTAGCGACACGATTAGGATTCAGCCGCTGCTCACACCTGACAACTATCAGGAGCACGTCCTGGAGCTGATCACGTCTGCACGGAGTTCGTTTTACATGCAGACGCAGTACATCCATCCGAGCGGGCGCCCCCAAGACGAGAAACACGACGCATTGATTGCTGCGGTCAAGGATCTCATCAGTCGCGGGATTGATGTCCGAGTAATCACGAGTCAATTTCAAACCAATCCCTGGGTTGAAAAGCTTGTTGGTGCTGGCATTCCTACTTCGGTCCTGCGTCGCCAAGCTAACGTTCACAACAAGGGTATCGTGGTTGATGCTGAAAAAGTCATGGTCAGCAGCCAGAACTGGTCTGCGGACGGGACGCTACGGAACCGAGACGCCGGTCTTATCATCTATCATGCTGACGCAGCGAGCTACTTCCAGAAAATTTTCCTACATGACTGGGACTATCTCGCCTCGCCGGTCTCTGGGTGATATGGTCCCGCTCGAACCTGGGGGACCGTTGTTAGGCTTCCAGTCGGATCAGTGAGCGTCTGTGGGGATGCGAATGCCCGTACGCCACTATGTATAGGCCCCGTGAATTGCAATTCTCAGCGTAGGCTATCTGTAGGACGGGCATTGCTTTGGAGTCGACACTCGCCGACATTGTGGATTTCTATTTGCGAAGCAATTCGTTTTCCTTAGTGAGTCGAAGATTTATCGACTGAGACTTGGCGAGATCATCCTGAAGCTGTTTTATTTCCTTTTTGGCCTGCTTCAGCTTTTCCATGCAGTCTTTCAGTGCTCCTTGCTTCGATTCAAGTTGCTGTGAGTGCTCTCCTCGCACGATACGGCGGATTGAATCTGCAACTACTGGATAGCGGTTATGGATGGTAGAGTTGCTGACGCCCGCTTCCTTGGCTACCGCCGCAATACTCAATTTCGTTCCAATAGGGACAAGTTTGGGTACACCTTGGCGTATCCGTAAGATCGCAAGTTCGAGCGCTCTCTCCGTCGTCCTACGAGATACTTTGGCACTTGTGCTCATGGTTGGGGTTCGCCATCGAAGGGTGACGGTGGAATTTGGTATGGCGTCACCACATCACCCAGGTCGCTTAAAACCTTCTCGGCCTCGTGTAAATGATCCACACATCGCTGCCAGGAGGGCGCCCCGATATCCGGGCATTGCAAAACTTCGATCTGCTGTTGACGAATTCCACGCCAGACTTGAAGGTGTGTGTCGTCAATCACGCCTTCGTTGCAAGGTGAACAGCGGGCAGCGTCGTACAGGCCCTGACCACCGCATCCATTGCCGCTTGCCATGCACCATGAGTGCCCGGTTCCACGGATGTACACGTCTTCACCGAGATTCCGACAAAATTCTCGCATATTCTTGACGGTCTTCACCTCTCCGCGACCGCGAAAGGTCGTGATACGCTTGCCACCACCGCCCGAAAGCTTCATGTCCGTTTTGACCCATTTCTCGAGGATGATTGCCTGAAGTTCGTCACGTTCAGTGAGTACCTCGGAATACACGGTCGAGTCCACCCCTGCATCGTGGCGTGCGTAGTATAGGGTCATGTCTATCGACCAATGCTTGAAGTGCTCACGCAGGTATCGAACATCTCCCAACAAGTTGCGTGCTACAAAGACTGCGAAAGTTCGGCGAAATTGATGGGTTGTCAGCGGCCAAACTTCACCGACAACTATCTTGTCACGGTCAATCACCCCTTCCATGTCAGCCTGTGTCACCGTAGCGCTTGCTGCCAGCGAAAAGTCGCGCAAGGAAAAGCCGATTGACGTGCCACCGAGGGCAGCAATCCTGTCGTTTTTTGTTGTGAACAGAAGTGAATACTGATGCTTTCTGGCTCCATCTAGTTCGTCCAATAGGCTATGTCTGGTCGCATCCGGAACATCCGTGCCGGCCAGAATGTCCTCAATGATGTGAATGCGCTTGGCACACTTTTCGCGCTCGGGAGCACCGAGTCGGGTTGCGACATCGACAGCCATTCCAACGATATCCGGAACCATCCATTGTGCAGGCACTGGGTCTTCTTGCAGTTTGTAAGTTTGCCCCTTGAGCCAGCAGAACAATTCTCCATCGAAGCCTTCGCGCTTACTGAAGCAACCGACCTCCAGGGAGGCGAGTTCCGAGGCACGCATTCCGGAAAAAAGAGCGCAGACTACATAGCAGGCGGTGCGGAGTGTGATCAACTCCTTTTTTAGATGGCTAAGCGATGCGAATCCGTATCGGATACACGTATCATTGAATGCTTTTGATGCAATTTGAGAGACGCGACATGAAAGATACTTTTCCTCATAGCGAAAGGTACTTGAAAAACCGTCGGGATGCCGCTGCCTGTGTGACACAAATAACTTTTCATATTCAGAATTTCGAATTTGATGAAATGCGTCTCTAGCTTGCAGTATCGGCTCTGCGAGGCGTTCGATATAGTCCAACGCGAATTGAGCCAACTGGCGAAGGATGCGTGCTGGAATGATTTCTGTTCTCGCCTGCAGGTATCCATTGGACTGACCTGCGAGAGCGTTTCCAGCAAGGACTATCGGTGCAGAGGTTCCCCACGGATACTCTGGCAACGGATCGGCCAAATGGTCGCGTAGATCATAATAGGTAGTCAGTACCTGTAGGTAAATGACGAGTGTCGATGATTTGAGGTGGCCCTTTTGGTCGGCGGCATACGCGAGACAGCGTTCGGAGGTGAGCTTGCCGAACGAATTGATTTTTTGATCAGCCATCCACTTCAGCACAGAGCGAAGTTCCGACCAGTTATTTATGACCGATTTGGCAGAGATATGTTTGCGCGAGTGTGGGGCTTGAATTCTCCAGCGCACATAGAGGAACCGTTTCGCGGCGTCGAGTAGCTTGGCATGCTTAGCCTCGGTGAGAAAGGTGCCGTCGGCAAACTTGATGTCGAACCGAATACGTTTTCGACCTACGTTCTTCGCAGGCAGGTAGGGACTCATGTCCCAAAGGTTGTCGCTGTATCTCGACAATACACGATCACCAGAGGAACTGATAATTGTGTCGGGAATGAGGGCCGCGGGGAGCGTACATAGGTCTACAAGATGAGTGCCGGAACTACGCATTCAAACCTCCGCTACGTTACTGACGCTACTTGCCAACATCACTCGATCACGCCACATGACATGCGGATTGACCCTAGCTCTTTCTCGGGCGTCGGCCACAATCTTTGGGTCGAACTTCGGTGAAATGTTTTGATCAATTTCCCTAATAACCCACCAGTATATCTTGCGCCATTGATTTCTTTTTTGAATATTTCTTTCTTTGATTAGTAGCCAATAAAAGCTAAAAATCCTGTATAAATCTGACTCTAGAATAACCTGATTAGGGCAACGGAAGCAATAGAGAAAAGCGGTGCATGCCCTGGTGCCATTCTTAGGTGCATATTTCCCGAATAGGGGTGACGTGCAGCGACCAACTCCGGTGTTGTTCTTTCCATGAAGTATTTTCTTGACTTCATCGGTCGTAATTTTCATCTCAACAGCGAGGCTGTCAATAATCTTTGGGTCGTCACTTTGGCCGCGGACGTTTGCTTCTAGACATTTGCCCACGAAGCGATGGTTTCGCACCATTTCAGGTGTGACCGCTAGGTAATGCGTGTCGGTCACTTTGGGGCGATTTCCTAAGGCGAGTGCTGTACGGACAAGATCCCCATCTGTCACCTCCCACATTCGTGAAGCAAAGGTCTTTCGTAGTCGCATAAATGTGAGCTGAAATGGCATCTGCTCACCGGTTTTCGGATCGGTGCTATCGCTTTTGAGATTGTGTCGCGTACCAAATCGCTTAATCGCATCGTGGCAGTTGTTTGCACTGATGCGCGTGATGTTCCCGGGGGTGTCAACATGCTTTGATTTGAACAACCAGAGATAGTCACGGATATTAGGGTGCGCAGAATTTACGAGTGGCTCGGTAAGTGTCCGTACTTCATCGATGATCGTTGCGACATCGGTGCCAACCGTTGCCACGTCTTCAATTTCGCGAGGGGCGATTTTGAGGGACTGAACGGTGATATTGTTCCCACGCCGCTTATACGTCGTCAGTAGTGCATGTGTTTCTGGTTTGACGGGGTGGGGTTGTAGTTCGTCTCGGTTCATTTCGAACAGCGGCGTTGGGTTTCGTCCAGTTCTGGCTGCTACAAGTAACAAGTAAACCATTAGCCGGTCGCTTTGTGTGCCTTCGAAGCGCGACGAGCGAATCTTGCGAAGATCAGAACCCAAAGCGCCAAGCAGTCGTCGCATTTCGTTCTTGGTGTATGGCTGATGTGGAATTTTTGATCGTGCACTATTCGGGAATGGATTATCGGGAAAGCAATCTTGATCCAATTGGCCTGAGGCAATGCACTCCAGCCACACGGACTTTATGCGTGTATAGTGTGACCGGGCAGTCGAGTATGAGTACCGTCCAGATTTGGTATTTGCTCTTGAATCGTGTAATAACCAAGATGCGTAATTTTCCATTACTTCTCGGGTTACATCGCTTAGTGTCGAAATCGGTTTGATGCCGGCATCTAGTCGTGAGTCCAGGTAGCCGAACCAGATTTGCAGTGCTCCCCAGCACATACCTGCCATCGAAGATGGAGCCGAATAGCGAGCTATACGATCCACGGCTACGCACATCTTGAGTACAAGATCATCACGATCGGCGAGTTTTCCAGTCGATGCATGCTCGCGCCAACGAGAGAAATCGCATTGGTTGTCTCCGAACTTGACGATCCAGTTGTGCTTGACTGGCAACTGTACGACCATTGCTCGTTTCGGCGCAGCATCCAGTGAATAGTCCTTGCGATTAGCCATGTGCTGTCTCTGCCAAGAGGGCGTCGATTTCTAGTTGGTACATGTTCAAGTCTCGTTCACCTATCAGGTCGAGGCAATGTACATAGATGGTCGTGCTTGCAATCGATGTATGTCCAAGTCGATCTCGAACCCATGTAAGGGCGGTGGCCAGATTCTCTCTTTGACTCTCCGCGGAAAGTTCGAAAGTGGCGAACGTGTGCCGCAGCATATGTGGGGTAATTCGAAAAGGTAGGAGCGGCTTATTATTATCCGGTGCCCAAAGTTTCCGATAGGCGTTGTTCAGACCTTTCTCGCTCCAAGGCATTCCGTCTTGGTTCAAAAAAGTGAACGGGGATTTTTCTCGAAAATTCCGCCTGTAGATTTTTGAACGATGAGCCCCCTCGCCGAGATTGAGGTAATCGAATAAGTCTTTCATCAACTGCCGGGATATATAGATCCGTCGCGGTTTGTTGCCCTTGATGGCCATGTCTATAGGCGAAAGTTCGATTGCAATGCGCTTGCTTGGAACTTGATTTGAGGGATCGAAAATGTACTTGCGAGGGAATGTCCGACATTCCTCATTCCTGAGTCCCGTCTGCAACATGAGCTTCGTCATCAAACGGAGCGTTTGTGTTCCGCACGCATCTAGAAGGCTGCGACACTGATTCAGTTGCAAGAACCGTATGGGCTTCTTCGGTACTTTCGGGCGCAGATTGTCCCTAAGTGTTTCGCGTGCTGCTCGCGTATGACGGTACATCGAAGGATGGGATTCCCGAATTGTCGTCCTTTTGAGTAGCCGTTCCCACGGAAGTGCTGCAATCCGTCTGCGTCGTAGAGCCCACTGATAGAAAGACATGATCTGTGTAAGCCGCTTGCGTATGGTGCTTGATGCGATCCGGTGCTTCCCGGTCGCTGGATCGGTGAGATCCTCAGACCAGTTCCGGTAGGTAGCGAGATTGGAAATCTCTTCTCCATAGGGACCCTTCTTCGGCAGGGCGTCCCATTCGAGTTCGTTTGCGCTAAGCCAGGAGAAGTAGTCGTACAGGCCTTCGGCATGGCTCTTCCACGTGGCACGACTTTCGGTATATGCATTCTCCAAGGCGAGCCAGAGGAGGTAGTCGGTCACTGCCGGGACAATCTCCATGTCGTCATTGCACAAGAATGGGATTCCGGGCCAAGGGCGCCCCTTGTACACAAAGTCCTCGGTCGTGTAGAAGATTTTCACTGCTTTCTCCTTGACAGGTTCTGAAATTTATGTCAATTCAGTTGAATGGTAACAGTCTAAGGGTTACAGTTCACCACAAGTTCATCGTGATCGATGCGGAGGGCGCGAATCCGGTCGTCTATACGGGCTCGGCGAACATGAGCCGCAATTCCGAGCAGTACAACGACGAGAACCTGCTCGAGATCCGTGACCAGCGGATCGCGGCGATCTATCTCGCGGAATTCCTGCGGCTGTACGAGCACTACCGCGCGCGGGCACTGGCGATCAATGCGAAGCAGCACGGCACGGACGGGGGCACGGGCGCGCATGCACGACTCGCGCTTGCACCCGATTCGAGCTGGGCGAAGAAGTATTACGTGGCGGGAAGCCCGGAGGCGAAGGCGCGGATCGCACTGGCGTCGACCGCGCCGACGGATTGACCCACGAGAGAAGGCCGGGCGCGGATGTCGCGCGCCCGGCGTGAGTCCGGAAACCGGCTGCCGCCGCCGCTTACGCGGCGACGTAGCGCAGCACGGCGTCGGCGATCGTGTCGCGGTGCCGCGCGCGCAGGCGCGGCGCCGACGGATCGCGGCCGAATGCGGCGCCGAACGTGTAACGGTTCGACACGCGGTGGAAGCAGAACGAGCTGATCAGCAGGTGCAGGTCGAATGCGTCGATGTCCTTGCGGAACGCGCCGCTTGCCGCGCCGCGCTCGACCAGTTCCTCGAGCGTCTTGATGATGCTGACGTTGCGGTTCTTGAACGACTTGAGCTGTTCGAGATACTTCGCGCCGTGGATGTTCTCGATCGACACGAGGCGAACGAAATCGCGATGCTTGTCGTGATAGTCGAACGTGAATTCGACGAGGCGGCGCATGCCCTCGCGCGGCTCCATGTCGCCGACGTGCAGCTCCTGCTCGAGCGCGCGGATGTCGCCGTACACCTTCTCCAGCACGGCCTCGTACAAGCCTTCCTTGCTTTCGAAGTAGTAGTAGAGCATTCGCTTCGTCGTGTTCGTGCGCTCGGCGATGGCGTCGACGCGCGCACCGGCGAGGCCCATCGCAGAGAATTCCTGCGTGGCGACGTCGAGGATGTTGCGCTTGGTTTGCTCGGGATCGTATTTGCGCCGCGCATCGGACGGAAGCGCGCGGGGGTCGGACGTGGCGGCCTTGCTTCCTGCTTTCATGTGGCTTTATTGTGGCTTCGGCGGCTTGGAAAAGCCATTCTAGCATGTGGGAAATTCCCGCCCGGCCGACCTTCCGCTCTAATCGGCAGGGCGGTTTCGGCCGCCGTGGCCGCCGCTCAGCGGCGGCAGGACGCGAGCGCGTCGCGGGCCTGGTACGCGGTGTACGTGAGCTGCGCGGCAGCGAGGCCCGCCAGCCCGAACGTGCGCGTGAGCCCGAACGCGTTGAAGCCTTCCGGCACCGGCCGGCCTTCGGCCAGCGTGGCCGCGAGCACTTCGCCGGCCACCGTGGTCGGCGCCATCCCGTGGCCGCCGAACGCGATCGCGTGCCACACGCCGTCCGCGTCGCGGCCGATCTGCGGCATCTTGTGCCGCGCATAGCTCATCAGCCCGCCCCACGCGTAGTCGACCTTCACGCCTTCCAGTTGCGGATACACGCGCAGCAGGTCGCGCCGCAGCAGGCGCGCGATCGCGTCGGGGCCGCGGTCGAGCACGGAGATCCGGCCGCCCCACAGGATGCGCGTGTCCTTCAGCGGGCGGTAATAGTCGAATGCGAAACGCGTGTCGTAGATCGCGTACGGTGCGTCGATCGCGTCCGGCAGGCGCGCGCCGAGCGGTTCGGTCGCGATCACGTAGGTCGCGATCGGCAGCACCGCGCGCTCGATGCGCGGCGACACGCCGCGCGCGTAGCCGCCGCCGGCGAACACGACGTCCTTCGCGCGCACCGTGCCCTGCGCCGTGTGCACGACGTACCCGGCGCCTTCGCGCGCGATGCCGAGCGCGGCCGAGCGTTCGTACACCCGCGCACCGCCGCGCGACGCGGCCGCCGCGACGCCGAGCACGTACTTGAGCGGATGGAAGTGGAAGGCGTTCGGTTCGAACAGGCCGCCGTAGTAGCGCTGCGTCTTCAGCCGCTTGCGCAGCGCGTCGGTCGAAACGGGTTCCCAGTCGACGCCGAGTTCGTCCTTCATCAGCGTGCGCACGCTGTCGAGCCGGGACGGATCGTCGAACCAGTTCGCGAGCATCACGCCCTGGTCGACGATGTCGCAGTCGATGCCGTAGCGCGCGATCCGCGCGCGGATCAGGTCGACCGCGTCGACGGTGAGCCGGTACAGCCGGCGCCCCTCGTCGCGGCCGAGCGTGCGCAGCAGGTCGGCGTTGTCGAGGCTGTAGCCGCCGAAGACGAAGCCGCCGTTGCGACCCGATGCGCCGAAGCCGACGCGTTCGCTGTCGAGCACGACGACGTCCTGCACGCCGCGCTCGACGAGGCCGAGCGCCGTGCACAGGCCGGCGAGGCCGCCGCCGACGATGCAGACCTGCGTGTCGATCGTGCCGGTCAGTTGCGGGTAGGGCTGGCGGGTAACGGTGGCTTCGTAGAAGTTCTGCATGCGATTTCGTTGACTCTTGACGGCGGAAAAACAGGCGGCGCGCGTCGATCTTGCCTGAACGTGCGCGCCGCGTCGAATGGGGGTTGTCTGGGCACCGGCCGCCGCGCCTGGGCGGCGGCCGGTGCGGTGCAGGCCGATCCGCGCGATCAGGCGCCCGGCGTCGGGTTGGCCGGACGGGCGCCGTAGCTCGCGTAGCCGGTTTCAGCTTGGCGGGCGGGTTCGGGCGTCGCGTTGCGTTCGATCCAGGGCGCGATCTCCATGTCTTCGTAGCGCACGAGACGGCATTTGCGCACGATCGCGTAGCCGAGCCAGATCGCGAGGAAGAACGGCAGGCCGATGTAGGTCGCGGCGACGCCGACCCAGTCGATCTTGTCGGAGAGGAACGCCTGGTAATCCTGGCCGAGCGCGATCACCGCGCACAGCGCGAACGCGAACAGCGGGCCGAACGGGAACCACTTCGACCGGTACGGCAACTGGTCGAGCCGGTAGCCCTGCTTCAGGAAGCCCTTGCGGAAGCGGTAGTGGCTGACCGCGATGCCGAGCCACGTGATGAAGCCGGCCATGCCCGACGTGTTCAGCAGCCACAGGTACACGGTCTTGTCGCCGTACAGCGACGTGAGGAAGCACAAGGCGCCAACCGCCGTCGTCGCGTACAGCGCATTGCGCGGCACGCCGCCCGCCGACAGCTTCGCGAAGATCTTCGGCGCACGGCCTTCGACCGCGAGGTTGTAGAGCATCCGCGTCGATGCATACATGCCCGAGTTGCCGGCCGACAGCACGGCCGTCAGGATCACCGCGTTCATCACGCCGGCCGCGAACGCAAGGCCCGCGTGGCGGAACACGAGCGTGAACGGGCTCACGCCGATGTCGGTCACGTCGCTCTTCAGCAGGCTCGGGTCGGTGTAGGGAATCAGCACGCCGATCACGAAGATCGCCAGCACGTAGAACAGCAGGATGCGCCAGAAGATCTGGCTCACCGCACGCGGGATCGTCGTGCGCGGGTTTTCCGATTCGCCGGCTGCGACACCGATCATCTCGGTGCCCTGGAACGAGAAGCCCGCGATCATCGCGACGCCGAGCATCGTCGCCCAGCCGCCGGCGAACGGCGCGTCGCCGATCGTGAAGTTGCCCCAGCCCGCGCTCGGGCCGCCCTGCATGATCCCGAAGATCATCAGCAGGCCGACGCCGACGAACGCGAGCACCGTCAGCACCTTGATCAGCGCGAACCAGTATTCGGCTTCGCCGAAGCCGCGCACCGACAGCGCGTTGAGCGCGAAGATCAGCGTGAGGAACAGCGCGCTCCACCAGACGCCCGGCACATGCGGGAACCAGTAGTTCATCACGAGCTGCCCGGCGACGAGCTCCACGGCCAATGTCACGGCCCAGCTGTACCAGTAGTTCCAGCCGAGCGCGAAGCCGAAGCCTTCGTCGACGAACTTCGCGCCGTAGGTCGCGAACGAGCCCGACACCGGCATGAACGCGGCCATCTCGCCGAGGCTCGTCATCAGGAAATAGACCATCAGGCCGATCACCATGTACGCGAGCATGGCGCCGCCGGGGCCGGCCTGCGAAATCGACGCGCCGGACGCGACGAACAGGCCCGTGCCGATCGAGCCGCCGATCGCGATCATCCGCAGATGGCGTGCCTGCAGCGCACGGTGGAGGGACGGCTTCGCGGGTGGCGAGCCGGAGGGGCGGGGCGAATCGGGGCGGGCATCTGAATGCATGGCGGGCGCTGGGCGCTGTCTCCGGGATTGTTTTTCGGTGACGAAGCGCGACGCGTTGCCGGGCAGCGGTGATGCGGTGCTGAAACGGGCCGGGTGAGCGGGCCGCGATGCGTGTCGCCTTCGTCTGTCGTCCGGCAGCCGTGATGGCGGCCGGCGGCGCGCCGGGTGCGGTGCACCCCGACGTCGCAACGATTGTGTGTGCCCAGTGCACGGGCGGCAAACGATATTTCAGAACAGGGTGATGCGGCTTTGTCATCAACTTGTGCACCGTCACGGCATCGCTGATGCCCGGTCACGGGCCTTGGGCAAGTCTGATATCAGCGAAGAAGCGCACGGTGTCATCGCGCCCGGGTGTTGCGTTTTCGGAATGAAGTCGTGAGTTAATATCAATAGCGGCCCGACTTGTGGCCACCGACAATGTGTTTCATGGATCGTGCCCTGCGAGGCGGGAGCGCGCCGTCCGGCGGGCTTCCGGCGGCGGCGCGGCGCGATGCGCCCGACGGCGCACCGGGCCTGCCGCGCGGCGCATCCGCTTGCACAGGGCGCGCGAACGCGCTCCAATCGAATCACGCGGGCGGCGTTGCCGCCGCACCGATCAATCTGTCCCTGAAGAGGAAGTGATGCAATTCAACGACATTCTTGCCGCGCTCGACATCGATCTCGCCCAGTGGAAAGGCAACGCGCTGACCGCGCGTTCGCCGCTCGACGGCGCGACGCTCGCGACGCTGGCCGTCGACACGCCCGCCGACGCCGAGCGCAAGATCGACGCCGCGCACGACGCGTTCCTCAAGTGGCGCACGGTGCCGGCACCGGTGCGCGGCGAGCTCGTGCGCGTGTTCGGCAACGTGCTGCGCGAGCACAAGGCCGAGCTTGGCCGCCTCGTCACGCTCGAAGCCGGCAAGATCACGTCGGAAGGCCTCGGCGAAGTGCAGGAAATGATCGACATCTGCGATTTCGCGGTCGGTCTGTCGCGCCAGCTTTACGGCCTCACGATCGCCTCGGAGCGCCCGGGCCACCGGATGATGGAAACGTGGCACCCGATCGGCGTGTGCGGCGTGATCTCGGCGTTCAACTTCCCGGTCGCCGTGTGGGCCTGGAATGCCGCGCTCGCTTTCGTGTGCGGCGATTCGGTCGTGTGGAAGCCGTCCGAGAAGACGCCGCTGACCGCGATCGCATGCCACGTGCTGCTGCAGAAGGCGATCCGCGAATTCGAGAAGACCCACCCGGGCGTCGCGCCGGCGGAACTGAGCCAGCTGGTGCTCGGCATGCGCGATGTCGGCGAGGTGCTGACGGCATCGAAGAAGGTGCCGGTCGTGAGCGCGACGGGCAGCGTGCGGATGGGCCAGGAAGTCGCGAAGGTGCTGAGCCAGCGTCTCGCGCGCGGCATCCTCGAACTCGGCGGCAACAACGGGATGATCGTTGCACCGAGCGCCGATCTGGATCTCGTGGTGCGCGCGGTCACGTTCGCGGCGGTCGGCACGGCCGGCCAGCGCTGCACGACGCTGCGCCGCCTGATCGTGCATCGCAGCCTGGTCGAGCAGCTGCTGCCGCGCATCGAGAAGGCCTATACGTCGGTGAAGGTCGGCAACCCGCTCGAAGAAGGCACGCTGGTCGGCCCGCTGGTCGATCGCGCGTCGTTCGATGCGATGCAGAAGGCGCTGGGCGATGCACGCGAGCAGGGCGGCGAAGTGAAGGGCGGCGAGCGCGTCGACGTCGGTCACGCGGATGCGTACTACGTGCGTCCGGCCATCGTGCGGATGCCGAAGCAATCGGCGGTCGTCGAGCGCGAGACGTTCGCACCGATCCTGTACGTGATGGTCTACGACAACTTCGACGACGCGATCGAACTGCACAACGCGGTGCCGCAAGGCCTGTCGTCGGCGATCTTCACGAACGACATGCGCGAGGCCGAGCAGTTCATGTCGGCGGCGGGCAGCGACTGCGGGATCGTCAATGTGAACATCGGCACGAGCGGCGCGGAAATCGGCGGCGCGTTCGGCGGCGAGAAGGAAACGGGCGGCGGTCGCGAGTCGGGTTCGGATGCGTGGAAGGCTTACATGCGCCGCGCGACGAACACGATCAACTACAGCCGTCAGCTGCCGCTGGCGCAGGGCGTGAAGTTCGACGTGTGATGCGGGGCGCCCGGACGGGCGCTGCGTAGAAGTGGAAAGGGCCGGCTGCCGCGTTGCGGTGCCGGCCCTTTGTTCATCTGCGCGACGGCAAGCGTGCGAGCCGCGTCATGCGTCTCCCGCCGCCGGCATGTTCTGCACGACCAGCATCTGCGGGCTCGACAGCGTGATGCCCGCCGCGCGCAACTGCTTCAGGATCTCGAACAGCAGGTCGCTCTTCGTCGAGCCGGCGATCCGCGGGCTCGACACGTAGCCCGTCACGCTCAGCGTGATGCCGTCCGGCGTGAGCTGGCTGAACGTGACCGACGGCGCCGGCTTCTCGAGAATCGCCGCATGCGAGCGATAGGCTTCGAGCAGCAGGTCGCGCACCTGCTCGGGATCGGTGTTCAGCGGGAACGTCAGCACCAGCGTCGCGACGCCCTGCGTGCTGTTGCCCATCGTCACGTTGCGCAGGTTCTGCGAGATCAGTTGCGAGTTCGGCACGATCACGGTCGAACGATCGCTGAGCTGGATCTCGGTCGCGCGCACGTTGATGCGGCGGATGTCGCCTTCGACGCCCGCGATGCTGATCATGTCGCCCACCTTCACCGGGCGCTCGGTCAGCAGGATCAGCCCCGACACGAAGTTCTTCACGATCTCCTGCAGGCCGAAACCGATACCCACCGACAACGCACTGACGATCCACGCGAGGTTGTTCCACCGAACGCCGAGCAGCCCGAGCGTCATCAGCACGAGCAGCACGTAGCCGACGTTGGTGAACAGCGTGATCAGCGACACGCGCATCCCGGTATCCATGCCGAGCGCGGGCATGAACTCGCTGTCGAGCCAGCGGCGCAGGGAGCGCAGCAGGTAGAAGCCGATCGCGAACCCGATCACGGCGTTCATGATCCGGTCGGGCATGATGTTCAGGCTCTGCAGCCGCTGGCTGCCGATCATCGCGACCGCGCTGTCCATCAGGTCACCCGGCGTCGTGCCGAAGCCGCCCGTCAGCAGCGCGATGGCCGCGATCAGCATCAGCAGGCTCGTGCCGAAGCCGGACAGGACCGTGCGGGCCTGGTCGAGGTGGCGATCCTCGAGCGCGAACAGGTGCTTGATCTGCTGGCCCGTCGTCAGGCTCGACGAGAACAGGCTTTCGCTCGCGTCACGCGTCAACTGGATCAGGATGTAGGTGGCGCCCAGCACGATCTCGAACCACACGAGCTCGTAGGTAATGAAGCGCGCGACCGTGATGTAACCGATCAGGAGTGCGATCAGGGTCGCGATGATGGCGAGCGTGACGGCGGCATGGATCAGCCCGGCGAGCGTCGAGCGCTGCTCGGGCGCTTCGCCGGCGGCCGCGAGCGCGCTGCGCGCACGGTTCGAGCGCAGCAACGATGCACCGACCGTCACCGCGACGACCAGCGACACGATCCCGCGGCCGAACAGCGTGACCGACAGGCTGGTGTCGACGATCCGGTTGATCGATTCGAGCGTGCCGGATACCAGCAGCAGCGCGGCCAGGATGCCGGGGAACGGCTTCATCGCGAGCGCGACGGGATCGGCGAGCGCGGGCAGGCGCCACGACGGATGCTTCGTGCAGAGCAGCGCCCGGCCGAGCCCGGCGATCAGTGCGCAGGTCGCGGCAAGCTTCGCGAACTGGTCCCACAGATCGTTCAGCGCCGGCGTGAGGTCGTAATGGCGCGCGACGGCGAGGTAAAAGATCTGGACGGCGATGGCGGTTGCCAGCAGCGTCGACAGCGCGGTCGACAACGCCAGCGCGCTGCGGCGCAAACGGGTGGCCGGCAGGCGGTTCACGCAGAACCACGCGAGCCCGCGCTCGATGAGCCGGCGGCCGCCCATCCATGCCGCGAAGGCGGCAACCAGCAGCACCACCGTGATCGCCTTTTGCCCGGGCACCCACGATGAGCGCAGCATGTCGAGCATTTCTTCGTCGAAATCCCCGAGCCGCTGGGTGTCGTCCGGCGAAAGATGGAACAGCGGCAGCCAGAACTGCGCGCTGAAAATGCCGCCCGAACGGAACGCGAGCTGGTTCTTCAACAGGCCGCGATGCAGCTTCGCGAACTGCTCGTTCAGGTTCGTGAGGCTGGCCTTCTGGTCGGCGGCCTGCTTCAGCGCTGCGTCGAGCTGCGTCTTGCGCGCGTTCAGCGTGGCCCGTTGCTTCGCGACGGCCGGCGTTTCCGGCGCGGCGCCTTCCGCAGGGGCGGGGCCGAGCACGTCGAGCTGCCCCTGGATCTGCGCACGCTGCGGCACGAGATCGCTCTGCAGCTTCTCGACATCGGTGCTCAGCTCCTGCGTCGAGTCGCTGAGCCCGTCCAGCTCCTTGCTGTTGGACGCGGTCGAGGTCTGCTGCTTGATGCGGTCCAGTTCGGCCTGCATTTGCTTGAGTTGCGCGACCGCGTCGTTCAGCGAGATGGCCGGGACGGGCGCGCCGACGCCGCTCGCGTTCGGGGCCGAGGCGGCCGCTGGAAACGCCGACGCGGTCGCGATCGCCGCGAACTGCAGCAGCGCGATCAGGGCGATCCGCCGAGCGTAGGTGGATAGTCGTTGTATCAACATGGAATGCTTACGATTTGCCGACAATGCCGGTCGCCGAAAGGCGCCCGGAAGCCGGTGGTTGGCCCGGTAGCATGTTACCGGGGTGTGGGGACGAGCGATGTCCGAATCTGCGGGGACGGAATTGGGGCGCGGTGAGAGGGTGACGGGCCACGTCCGGCGGCTTGTGCCCCGGTTTACCGGGCTTGCGTTGATCGTGCCACGCAGGAAAGGTCGCGGTTCGTGGTGCCCGGTGACGCTGATCGGCCAGATAGATGGTTACCGAATTTACATAACATTCGGGGCAAGGCGTGCCAACAAATAGGGTGCGATGACCCGTTTCGGGGGTGGGCTAGCGAGCCGTGACCTTTCATTTTCCAGTCGTCCATTCGTCGGTACAATGCCGCGGGTCGCTGGCACGACGTCCACGAGATGAACCAGGGACGGCTGCCGCGGGCCGAAAAAACGAACAACGAGAAGAATCCTGAGAGCATGGCAGATCAAAAACTCCCGCCGGGCGCGGAATATGAGCAGGCCACCCCGTGGCTGACCGATGTGCATCCGGACGACGTCGTGGCGTCCGGAGAAGGCTTCAACGCGTGGCTGATCCGCGTGACGGACGGCTACGTGAACGTCGACCGGCTGGCGACGGTGGCCAGCATGATTCCGGTCCTCAACAACCTCATGGCGCTGGCCGACGCGCTGACCGACATCGTCTCGATCATCCGCAAGCGTGGCGGTGAACTGCTCGACTATCTCGGACTGGCGATCAACCTGATCGGCGTGATTCCGTTTCCGCCGGTACTGGCGCCGATGCGCCTCACGGCACGGCCGCTGCTGGCGCTGATCCGTAACCAGCTTCTGATTCACAAGCGCGACATCGGGGCCGCGGTCGTGTCGATCGTCGTCACGCACGTGCAGGCGTCGTTTTCGACCGAGGTCGAGGACTTCCTGACGAAGCTGCAGGCCGTGGTCAACGACCTGATCGACCACTGCGCGGCGAAAGCGCAGGAGATCTTCACGGGTCTGGCCGACGGCATCGACGCGGTGGTGGCGGGCAAGCTGTTCGATCCGACGAAGAACGAACGGCAAGCCGCCGAATACCGGCAGTTGATGAAGAAGAGCGGATGGCTCAGCAAGGACCTGGTAAAGGGGGCGTGGGGTTATCTGTCCGAGTCCGGGGTGGCACTCGGCAAGCGCAACGTCAACTCCGCCGGCAGCACGGCGGCCGGGCTCGTTCCCGAGGAGTACGTCGCGCCGATTCGCTCGCTTGCGGCGTCGTTGCGCACGTTGGCGCCGGTGGTGGTCGCCAAGATCAACGAACTGAAGGGCAGCGACGAAGGCAAGCTGATGTGGCTGCTGCTGAAGCTGATCAATGCACTGCGGCACAAGCGTGAAGCGATGCGGACGGCATCGATCAAGTCGCAGGGCACGACGGAAGCAGAGGCCCGGCGGCCGCAGGTACCGCTTGCAGCGGCGAAGAAGGAGGCCAAGGCGAAGGGCTCTGGCGTCAACCATTGCGAAGAGTGCGGTAAGGGCGTATCGATCGGTTCGATCAGCTATTCGTTCGGCGACGAGACGTTTTCCCATGCCGATTTTGAATTGCCGGGTGCGATGCCGGTCGTGTGGATGCGGGTCTATCGGTCCCGGCTGGCCGGATACGACGACGGCGAACTGGGTGCGCGCTGGCTGTCGCCGTACATGACGCGGATCGATGTTCGGGGCGGTAAGTGGATCTACAGCGACTCAACCGGCCGCAACATCGAATATCCGGCGCTCGCGGCAGGTGCCGTTCACGACGACCGCGTGGAGGGCGTCACGCTGAGCCGGCTCGACGACACGTGGGTAACTGTCGCGTACGGTCACGATTTGCTTCATGTCTACGAGAAGCGCGGCGATTCGTTCCGCCTCGCATTGCAGAAGAGCCGCGCGGGAAATACGATCGCGCTCGATTACGATGACGCGAATCGCCTGGCGCGGCTCGTCAGCTCGGCCGGCCATACGCTCGCGTTTCGTCACGACCGCCACGGGCGTATCGCAACGATCGAGCAGATCGTCGACGCGAACACCCGCAGGACACTCGCGCAGTACCAATACGACGAGAACGGCGACCTGGTTCGGGCAACTGATCGTTACGGCAACGCACGCCAGTATGCGTACCATCGCCACCTGATTACCCGCTACACGGATCGCACGGGCCGCGGCATGAACCTCGAGTGGGAGGGGGCCGAGCGCGACGACAATACGAACGCACAGTGCGTGCGTGAATATGCCGATGACGGCAGTCACGACATTCGCCTGATGTGGCATCCGAACATCCGGTTGACCTATGTGACCGACGCGCTGGGCAACGTCACGCGGTACTACTACAACATCCGCGGGTACATGTACCGGATCGCGTATCCGGATGGCACCGAGGAGTGGATGCGGCGCGATCAGGACAACAACCTGGTGATGCACGTTCATCGCGACGGCGGCATCGAGGAGATGGACTACGACGCGCGCGGGAACATGACGAAGCATTATCGCGTCGACGGGTCGGTTGTCGCGATGGAATACGACGACAAGGATCAGCTCGTTCGGCTCAAGGACCCCGAAGGGTACGTGTGGGAGCGTTCGTATGACGACGCGGGCAATCTCGTGGGGCAGAAGGATCCGCTCGGGCGTGAGACGAAGTACGCGTACAACGCGGCAGGGATGCCGATCAAGACGATCGATGCCAAGGGCGGTGCGACTTCGCTCGTCTATGACGACGCCGGGCAATTGCTGCAGTACACCGACTGCTCGGGCAAGGTGACGAAGTGGAAGTACGACGGCGACGGGAGACTCGCGCAGTCGATCGACGCCGCGGGCAATGCCACGGTCTACCAGTATGGCAAGAATGGCGGGTTGAGCGAGATATCGTCGGCGGCAGGTACTGTTCGATTCACGCATGATGCGGAAGGCCGGTTGCTGTCCCAAACCGATCCGATGGAGCGCGTCACGCGTTTTTCGTACGACGTGGCGGGGCGTGTGGCAAGCCGCGTCGATGCGCTCGGCTATACGCTTTCATATCGCTATGATCGTCTCGGTCGCTTGACTGCATTGACCGATGCGAATCGCGCGACCTATCAGTTCCACTACGATCCTGCGGGGCGCTTGCTGGAAGAGATCGGTTTCGACGGCAAGCGGACGACGTACGGATACGCTGAAGGCACGCTGCAGCCGGTGAAGATCGATGAGGCCGGGCAGGTGACGGAACTCGAATTCGATCAGGCCGGCCGGATTACGCGCCGGATCTCGGGTGCCAGCGAGGAGCGGTTCGCGTACGACGCGAGCGGACGGCTCATCGAGGCGCGCAACAGTCATAGCCGGATGCAGGTGTTCTTCGATCCGGTCGGTAATCCGGTTCGCGAGCATCACGCTTACCGGTTGTTCGGCGAATCGCGCAGCTACGTTTGGCATCACGAATACGATGAAATCGGCACGCGGATCAAGACGGTTCGACCCGATGGGCATGTGCTGGACTGGCTGACCTATGGCTCTGGTCACGTACACGGGCTCGTGCTCGATGGCGAGGAGCGAATCCAGTTCGAGCGTGACGATCTGCACCGCGAAACGGGGCGGACGCTGTCGAGCAAACTGGCGCAGCAGACGCAATACGATCCGGCCGGCCGGATTGCCCGGCAGGCGGTTCGGCGATCGAACGCGCCGGCTGCGCTGGCCGAGCGCCGGTATCGGTACGATGCCGTTGGACAGCTCGAACATATCGAGGACAGCCGCAAGGGGCTGATCAGTTACCGCTATGACCCGATCGGCCGCCTCATTGCGGCGATCGGGCCGCTCGGCGCGGAGCATTTTGCGTTCGACCCTGCGAGCAACATCGTTGATCCAGGCAGTCCCAAGCACGCGCGCACGCCGGGGCTGGCGAAAGCGAGCCCGGTGGTGCCGGACAGCGTGGACAGCACGTTGCCGCCCGAAGTGCCGAAGGTGCTCGGCAATCTGTTGAAGGAATACGCTGGCACGCACTTCGAATACGATGCGCGCGGGAATTTGATCGGGAAGCGTTCACCGTCGGGTAGGCAGCAGTACGAGTGGGACGGATTCAACCGGTTGCGAGTCGCGCGTGTCGAGGAATCTGAGCGGCAGCATGAAGCGCGGTATTTCTATGATCCGTTTGGACGTCGGATTGGCAAGGACGTGGACGGCGTGCGGACGGTGTTCGGCTGGGACGGTGATCAGCTTGCTTATGAAAGCAGCGAGGGCGGGGCGACGCAGTATGTGTACGAGCCGGAATCGTTTGTGCCGCTTGCCCAATATGTGACGGCGCAGCCGGTCGCGGGGATTCAGACGCCGGTGTGGCGAGAAGGCGAGCCGTACGTGCCGGAGAATGATCCGCTGCAACGTGTGCCGGAACGGCAGTCGGACGCGCATTTGTTTTACTACCACTGTGATCAGATCGGTACGCCGTTGCTGATGACGGACGAGGCCGGCGAGGTAGTGTGGGAGGCGGCGTATCGGGCCTGGGGCGAAGCGCGGGAGGTTATCGCGAGGGTGTCGCAGCGGGCGGGTATCGTGGCGAGGAACCCGATTCGGTTTCAAGGGCAGCAGGAGGATGCGGAGACGGGGCTGAGGTATAACCGGAATCGGTACTATGATCCGAACAGTGGGCGGTTCGTCAGCAAGGATCCGATCGGGTTGGCGGGGGGGATCAACGACTATCAATACGCGCCCAATCCAGTCGAATGGATTGACCCGTCGGGCCTAAGCCGTTTTAAGAAGACCAGTTGGGGGCCATGCAAGAAGGGCACCGGGCTTTCTTACACTGTGTTCCAGCAAGAAATTGACTGGAACATGGAGCACAGGGGCAAAACGAACTTGCAGCGAGCGATGGAAGGTGGTGCTCCGTTCATGATGAAGGATGGCGTGCCGCAGCAGCTTCAGTTGCATCATTCTAGACAGCAATCCATTGGCCCGTTGTTTGAGGTAACAATCAGCACGCACCGAGCAGCAAGCGGTGCAGGTCGCGAGGCATTGCACCCATACGGAAATAAAAAAAATCCGGATTATCCTGTCGATCGCGGCTCATTCGACATTGACCGGCAACAGTACTGGAAGGATCGAGCGGCAGCGGCCAATGTATCTAACAAAGGAGGATGTGATTTATGATCCCATCGAAGGTCGAACAGTATCTGGCCACAGTTTCTGGTGATGTAAGCAGGGCCGATCCCAGGTCTGCTGGAAAAGTGCTTTTGAACCTGGGCGTTGCTCCTAGTTCGGAGCTTGGCGAGTTCTATCTAAAGTACCAGGGTAGTTTTATAAGCCCTCGTCCTGTTGCTGAGCTTCTGGATATCGAGGGGCCTGCGATTCCAGCAATTCCAGACCAAACGGATTATGTCCGTGATCGCTACCATGTCCCTGATCAATATCTTGCTCTGACATCAGATGAGAGCGAGGGCATGTATCTGTATAACAAAGATGATCACGCTGTTTACGACCTTGATATTGGTGTATTGGACGATCTTGTGAACGGGAGGCTGTCAGCTCGTTGGCAGACCTTCAATGATTTTTTGACGTGGTACTTTGAAACAACGCCTTGACGACAGGGCCGCGAAAGCGGCCCTTTTTGTATGTGAAGTCAATCCCGGTCGCAGTCCCGGCCAAACCATGTGGGCATGCGTTGCGCGGCCTTGACGGGTTCGGCGATATGGTGGGACGCGTCGACTGTCGTGAGTGAGGAGCATCCAAGTGGTAAGGGCTGGATGGGGCATTGGGGAGAGCGTAGGCGGTGACGAACAAATTGTTGGCACTACGCGAGGTATTGCTCGGTATCGATCAGTTCCCGTGGAATTTTGCCTTGTTCATGCCGCATGGTGTTGATTGGAATGAAAGCACTCAGTGTGCCGTTTTGAATCCAGACGATTTCGAAAACGAGCCTGATCCCGATCGCCCGAGGTTTGCAGTCGAAAATGGGCTTTATTATGCGCTTGGGATGCAGGTCATCGAAAGTATTGTCGAGAACGCGAGAGATCAGCGGCGCGCCGCCACCATATCAGATTTGGTGGATGCATTCGTCTACTACTGCGACAATGATGCATATATCGATTAGTCGGTAAAATAATGGATCGTTAAGTGTGGCAGCGACTTCGCGTTCAGCCCGGCATTGACCAAGGGCGTTCCAAACACGCATATACACTTCGAATACGATGCGCGCGGGAATTTGAGCGGGAAGCGTTCGCCGTCGTGGAGGCAGAAATAGTACGAGTGGGGCGGATTCAATCGATTGAAAATCGTGCGTGTCGAGGAGTCTGAGCGGCAGCATGAAGCGCGGTATTTCTATGATCCGTTTGGACGCCGGATCGGCATACCAAACAAAAAATGGACGTTTGGCAAGGGGCGCTGAGAGAGGCTGGGATGAGTGCGGCTCAGGCAAGGCGATTGCGAGAGAGGTCTAATAAATTCCTTTAGGGAATGTGTTTTTGTGATTAAATTAAGGGAAATTTCATGATTAAGAAAATCATTTTCTCCAGTGATTTTATCGACCTTGATCAAGCTCATGCTGGCGGAGGGTGTCTGTTGCCAATTGGTTATCCTTGGCCAAAGGACCGGGGTGGCAATAATCTCCTCCATCTTTTGACGATTCCTGCTGGGTGGGTAAATGAATCGATGAATGGGTGGATATCAATATTCACGCCATTTTTCACGGATGATCCGTTTCGACATTGGGAGGAATTGACTGCGGATGGCGACAATCATTCCGTTGTGATTTTTCATGATAATGGTGGCGTGGAGAGGAATGAATATTCTGATCTGACCTCTCAAGCAAAGAGGGTTGATTTGAGTGTCGTCAATGAGGTTGATTCAAATAAGAATTTCGAATCAAAGATATACGGAATTCCTGCGTGGCTACAAGATAAAGAGGATGTTGAGGGGCATGAATGTATTTTTGCAATAAATGGAGATGATTTTGATGTCGTGTTTGATGAGGAGCCTGGGATTTTTTCAGATGGTGTGGTGTACACGTTCATAAGCAATGAATTTCAAACGAAAAGCAGGCCAGGCGCACAGGGTATTATTACCTTTCAATTTACGTGATCCGTTGTTGATAATTCATTAAGTACAGCGATTGGCAGAGATGTTGAGTTGAATTGCGCGTGTCGACCACACTGCGCGGCCGCATGGGGCCCGGCATTTTTACTGTGCCTTCGGGCACAGGATCGGCAAGGACGTTGATGGTGTGCGGACGATGTTCGGCTGGGAAGGCGGCCAACTTGTTTATGAAAGCAGCGAGGGCGGCGCGACGCAGTATGTCGGAATCGTTCGTCCCGCTCGCCCAATTTATGGTGCTCCAGCCGGTTGCGGGAATTCAGGCGCTGGTTTGGCGGGATGACGAACCGTATGTGCCGGCGAAGGATCCGCTGCAATCCGTGCCGGAAAGGCAGTCCGACGCGCATCTGTTCTACTACCATGGCGACAAGATCGGTACGCCGTTGCTGATGCCAGACGACGGCGGCAAGGTCGTGTGAAGCATCATATTGCTTGGGGGATTCAATGCTAAGTAAAGAGTATCTGGATAAGCACTTTTCCCTGAACCCGCCTGCAACGCTGAATCAGGTGAAGTTGGTTCAATCGACGGTCGAGATGATCTTTCCGAGTGAGTATGTGGATTTTCTTCTGCTTTGTAATGGATTGAGCTCGTCTGGCTGTCTTGCTTTGCATGAAATAGAAGTTCTTCCGGAACGGAATGAAGTCTACGAGGTTGAAAAGTATTTACCGAACTACTTCATGATTGGTGATGATGGTGGTGGGCAAGCTATTCTAATAAGTGGTGAAGGAAGAATTTTCGAGGTGGGCATGGGGGTAATGAGTATAAATTGTTTGAAAATTTCGGCGAAGTCAATTGAAGACCTTTTGGTGAGAAGGCTCGGTCTGACATTGGGGGAGCGCTGAGCGGATGTTCATGTGAAGATGACGGTTTGTTTGAATGTGATGAATTGATTTCGTAGCGAATAATTTGAGGACAAAAAGTGTACCGGGAGCTGATGTTTTCCCCCTTAAAGCCGGCCAAAGGTGATGCCTACGTTGGCGGAGGAGTTTATCTTCCGCCCGATGTTCGCTGGCCGACATCCGACAACGGCGAGCCCTTGGTTCATCTGATGAGTCTCCCCGGATGGTGGTTTGGTGAAAATATTAAAGGAAATGATTTCTCGGTTTCCATATTCATTCCTTATGTCAGCGGCCAGGTAAGCCATTATCGACGACTCCGTGAAAGGGGCGGGTGTTCTGAGGCAGTTGTTATCGGGCATCCGACGGGCGAATTTCTTCGCAGCGAAAGTGCGAACGAAATAAAGGATGTTGGGCGAGTTGAAATTTCTCTGATTGATGCAATCGATGATTCCGAAAATCTGGCCTCGAAAATTGACGGAGTGGACGCGTGGTTGCAGTGTCCAATTGCGATGCGAGGTATGCATAGAAGGATTTCGATATACGGCGGAGATCTAGATTTGGCGCTACCAAAATACGAGGGGATACTTGCAGATGGTATGGGGTATCTGTTTATTGATGATGATGCAATTGAGGGGCGGCGCGAAAAAATAGGTCATTTCTTTCTTCAACTTGGCTAGATTTAATGTGGGTCAATGGTGCGTAGCTCTACAAGTAAGCGGGATGTAATTAAATATCGTTCCGATGATTTGCAAAAATTCTTTTGCTATATCTATGAGTGGATCGATAACTTAAATTTCTGCCTTCCAGCTAGTGATTTTGTGGATGACTGGCGGGAGTATGAGAAAAATGCTGGAGAGCAATTTCTTCGGCATGGCTGGAGCGGGGAGGGGCGTGTCGAGCTTATGTGGCTTCCTCCTTTCGCGCTAGGCAGCTTGCTGGCAGATGGAGTGGATGAGTTCCTGGACGCGGTCGGCAGTGCTTGGTCAAATGGCTTGGTTGTATGGCACGTCAAGCAGGATGAGGATGGCCTCTCATTCATATTGTCCCGGTAAAGTTGAATCTGCCAGATATGGGCATCGATTGAGTAGCGACCTTCAGCGTCGCCTGGATGCCGAACGACAACTTCGATGGCAAGGACGTGGTGTGCTCCGTCCCTCACCCCGCTAAAATGCGCGGACTAGCCTGCCGATCCCGCGTTGGCGGCGCGAAAACCACCAAGAATCCGGAGACTTGCCACCATGGCATCCACCCAGCCCGACCCGCTCGCCGCAGCGGGCGCCACCCGCGTCGGGACGATCGACCCCGGCTCCATCTCGGCCCGCCTCGACCGCCTGCCGCCCACCCGCACCGTCTGGAAGCTCGTCGTCCTGCTGAGCCTCGGCTTCTTCTTCGAGCTCTACGACCTGCTCTATAGCGGCTATGTCGCCCCCGGCCTCGTGAAAAGCGGAATCCTGTCGGCAACGACGCACGGCCTGTTCGGCACCACGGGCGTCGCGAGCTTCATCGCCGCGCTGTTCTCCGGGCTCTTCATCGGCACGATCGCCTGCGGCTTCCTCGCCGACCGTTTCGGCCGCCGCGCGATCTTCACCTGGTCGCTGCTGTGGTACACGGCCGCCAACGTCGTGATGGCGTTCCAGGACACCGCCGCCGGGCTGAACTTCTGGCGCTTCGTCGTCGGTCTCGGCCTTGGCGTCGAGATGGTGACGATCGGCACGTACATCTCCGAACTCGTTCCGAAACAGATCCGCGGCCGCGCATTCGCGTGCGAGCAGGCGGTCGGGTTCGTCGCGGTGCCGGTGGTCGCGTTCCTCGCGTACCTGCTCGTGCCGCACGCCCCGTTCGGCCTCGACGGCTGGCGCTGGGTCGTGCTGATCGGCGCGCACGGCGCGCTGTTCGTATGGTGGATTCGCCGCGAACTGCCGGAAAGCCCGCGCTGGCTCGCGCAGCAGGGCCGGGTCGAAGAAGCTGACCGCATCATGCGTGCGCTCGAGGCGAAGGTCGAAGCCGAATACGGCCGGCCGCTGCCGCCGCCCGCGCCCGCCGAGCCCGTGCCGCCGCGCGGCAGCTTCCGCGACATGTGGGTGCAGCCGTATCGCAGCCGCACGATCATGATGACGATCTTCAACGTGTTCCAGACGGTCGGCTTCTACGGCTTCGCGAACTGGGTGCCGACGCTGCTGATCAAGCAGGGCATCACGATCACGTCGAGCCTGATGTATTCGAGCGTGATCGCGCTCGCCGCGCCGATCGGCCCGCTGATCGGCCTCGTGATCGCCGACCGCTTCGAGCGCAAGTCGGTGATCGTCGCGATGGCGGCGGCGATCGTCGTCTGCGGGCTGCTGTTCAGCCAGACGACGGTGGGTGCATTCCTGATCGTGCTCGGCATCGGCCTCACGCTCGCCAGCAACATCATGTCGTACAGCTTCCACGCGTATCAGGCCGAGCTGTTCCCGACGTCGATCCGCGCACGGGCCGTCGGCTTCGTCTATTCGTGGAGCCGCTTCTCGGCGATCTTCTCGTCGTTCGTGATCGCGGCGGTGCTGAAGGGCTTCGGCACGTTCGGCGTGTTCGCGTTCATCGCGGGCGCGATGGTGATCGTGATGGCCGCGATCGGGTTCATGGGACCGCGCACGAAGGGCATCGCGCTCGAAGCCATCTCGAAGTAACCGGTGGTTGCGCACGCATGCCGCATGGTTCGTGCGGCGTGCGTGCGATGCGATGGCGATTGCATCGCGCGTACGGCATGTACCGCGTATCGGAAGTAATCTGGTATCCGAATTGATTTGAAGACCAGGTCATGCCTTGGCGAAACACACCGCTTCCTGTATCGATCGCGAACGCCCAATAAATCAGACTGCCACGTAACGAACAAGCAAGCGGCAACGAGTTGAAACAAAGCGTGACGAAGCGCAAAACCACGACGTTCGCCCCTGCCGATTCCTGCAGGGACGCGTAAAATGAAGGGCCTGACGACTCATTAGCCGCCATCGGACCGACCGCGTTGCAACAGCGAACGGCTCCGCCGCGAAGAGGCGTCGGCGCCGGGCGCACACGATGCGCCGGACGTGTCGATGGCTTGCGCGGAAGATGCGCCGCCCGCAACAGCAGCATGCGGCGGCCGGATCGGCCGATGGCTTCGAACGTATGATGCCTTTCAGCTTCACGCGGCGATTTGCGAAGCCGCGTTGCCTTGCCCGTGTCGCCGCTGCGTGTATCGGGATCGCCGCGGCACTGCCGATCTCCATGCTCGTCGAGCGGCCTGCCTTTGCGGAGTCCGACGCATCGGCGCCCGTCGCTACGTCGTCCTCATCAGTCGAGTCACCCGCATCGGCAGCTTCTCGGGCGCATCCCGCTTCGCCGGCGCATGCATCGTCGGGTGCGTCGGCGGCTAGGCCCGCGCCTGCCGCATCACACGCGCATCCCGTGGAGCCTGCCAGCCCGGCGTCGGGCGCATCGAGTGCATCGGGCGCATCCGCAGCTTCCGCAGCTTCCACCGCCGCACCTGCATCGGCCGCTTCCGCTGCGCCCGCCAGCGAAGCCGAGCCACCCGCACCGACACCGCCGCGCCAGCATCCGCCCCTGTCGGCCGAAGAGGCAAAAGATGCGACGGCGCGCGCGATCGACATGCGCAAGCGCTTCACGCAGGAAGTCACGCGGCGCCTGAACGTGCCCGCAAGTGAGCAGCGCGCGTACGGCGAGCGTCTCCAGAAAGCGCTCGTCGATGCGGACCTCGGCGACCTCGCCGGCGAATATGTGGCGATGGTCGACCGCGCGCCGAACGTCCAGGCGCTGTTCATCTACTTCCGCGCGACGCAGGCCAACGCGTGGATGATGATCGGCGCATCGCCGGTCGGCACCGGGCTGCCGGGCACGTACGACCATTTCCTGACGCCGCTCGGCGTGTTCCATCACTCGCCAGACAACATGGATTTCCGCGCGGAAGGCACGACGAACGAGAACGGCATTCGCGGCTATGGGCACCGCGACATGCGCATCTACGACTTCGGCTGGGTGGACGGCGAGCGTGGGTGGGGCAAGGGCGGCGTGTCGCCGATGCGCTTCCAGATGCATGCGACCGATCCCGATCGCCTCGAAGCGCTGCTGGGCATCCGGCACTCGAAAGGGTGCGTGCGCATTCCCGCCTCGCTGAACACGTTCTTCGACCAGCACGGCCTGCTCGACGACGACTACCAGGCGCGCGTCGAGGCCGGCAAGTCGCTGTGGGTGCTGCGCCGCGATCGCGACATCACGCCGATCGCGGGCCGCTACCTGGTCGTGATCGACAGCGCACGCAAGACGCGGCCGGCATGGTCGCCGTTGCCGGGGCGCAAGGCGTGGTCGCAACTGCCGAAGGGCGGCGACACGGCGGACTGACAGCCGGCGAGGCGGGCGCGGGAGCGATCCGGATGAGAATAAATCCGTTTTATTGAACCATAATAAAAGCAAACTTTTATTATCCGATCCGGGTTCGTATAGTCGAGGCCAGTTTCGCGGAACCCTGCCGCGCCTGGACCACCACCGATCACACGACCCGATGAAAACTCTCTACAAGCTCGCCCCGCTCGCGATGCTCGGCGCCTTCGCGACGCATGCCTGTGCGCAAAGCAGCATCACGCTGTACGGTCTCATCTCGGCCGGTGTCGGGTTCGCGACCAACCAGGGCGGCAAGAACGCCTGGCAGGCGCTGTCCGGCACGAACCAGAACCCGCGCTGGGGGCTGAAGGGCAAGGAGGATCTCGGGCAGGGGCTGTCCGCGGTCTTCCAGCTGGAGAACGGCTTCAACGTGATGACCGGCACGGCCGCGCAGAACGGCCGCGAGTTCGGGCGGATGGCCTACGTCGGCCTCGCCGACCGCACCTACGGCTCGCTGACGTTCGGCCGCCAGTACGACGCGATCCACGACTACATCGGGCCGGTGATCATCGCGAGCAACGGCGTGAACATCGGCGACAACGACAACGGCTACAACGACATCCGCGTGCAGAACTCGGTGAAGTACGTGAGCCCCGTCTACTACGGCCTGAAATTCACCGCGCTGTACGGCTTCAGCAACGCGACCGGCTTCGCGAACAACAGCGCATACAGCTTCGGGCTCGGCTACGAGCAGGGCCCGCTGCGCTGGAGCGTGGTCTACGTGCAGTACAACCATCCGTACAGCGCGACGAACCAGGACGGCGCGATCGCGAACGACTATGCGTCGCCGCTGTTGATCTTCAGCAAGAGCGCGATGTCGCCGGCGGCGTACGCGAGCCGGCAGCGGATCGCGGGCACGGGCGGCTTCTACACGATCGGCCGCGCGCAGTTCGCGGCGATGTTTACCGACGTGCGCTACGATTACCTCGACAATTCGCACCTGCACCTGCAGAACCTCGGCGTGAACGTCGTCTACACGATGACGCCGCAACTCTTCCTCGGCGCCGCGTATGCGTTCACGAACGGCAAGTACGACGTGATCGACAAGCGGCCGAAATGGCACCAGGTGAACCTGCAGGCCGATTACTTCCTGTCGAAACGCACCGACGTCGCGCTGACGGTGATCGCGCAGCAGGCGGCCGGCGACGCGGACCATGCGCAGATCTTCGCGTACGCACGGTCGACCGGCACGCGCCAGATGATGGCGACGCTCGGCGTCCGGCATGTTTTCTGAGCGCCCGACCATGACCCATCCGATCGCATCCCGCCGCACCTTCCTGAAACTGTCCGCCGCGCTGGCCGGCAGCGCGCTGCTGCCCGAAACGGGCGCGTTCGCGGCCGGCGACGACGCTGCGCGCCGCACGGTGATCATCGATACCGACCCGGGGCAGGACGACGCCATCGCGATCCTGTTCGCGCTGGGCGCGCAGGACCGGCTCGACGTGCGCGCGTTGACCGCTGTCGCGGGCAACGTGCCGCTCGACCTGACCGAACGCAATGCGCGGATCATTCGCGACTGGGCCGGCCGCACGAAGACGCTGCCCGTCTACGCCGGCTGTCCGCGTCCGCTCGTGCGCGACCTCGTGACGGCGGCGAACGTGCATGGCAAGACCGGGCTCGAAGGCGTCGAGTTGCACGAGCCGCGCGCACCGCTTGCCGCCGGTCACGCGGTGGCGTATCTCGTCGATACGCTGAGCCGCGCGGCGCCGGGCAGCGTGACGCTGTGCGCGCTCGGCCCGCTGACGAACCTCGCGACCGCGTTGGTCGAAGCGCCGCAGATTCGCGGCGCGCTGCGCGAGATCGTGCTGATGGGCGGCGCGTTCTTCGAGCGCGGCAACATCACGCCGGCCGCCGAATTCAACCTCTACGTCGATCCGCAGGCGGCCGAAGTCGTATTCGGCAGCGGCGTGCCGATCGTCGTGCTGCCGCGCGATGTCGCGGTGAAAGCGCCGATCACGCCGGCGCGCGTCGCGCCGTTCCGCGCGCTCGGCAACCGCTGCGGCGCGATCGTCGCGGACATCATGGAGGCCGAACTCGCGTACAACAAGAAGCGGCGCGGCGTCGAAGATGCGCCGATGTACGACCCGACCGCGGTCGGCTATCTCGTCGATCCGACGTTGTTCGGCGGACGCAAGGTGAACGTGATGGTCGAGACGACCGGGCAGTGGACGCTCGGCGAGACGGTCGTCGACTGGAACGGGCGCAGCGGCCGTACGGCGAACGCGACGTGGATCAACGAGGTCGATGCGGACCGCTTCTACGCGGCGCTCGTCGAGCGCATCGCGAAGCTGCCCTGAAGGCATTCAGATGTGCTTCGCAATCCATTCGCGGCACGCGCGCACGTGCGGGCCGCGATCGTCGCCGGTGAGCGAGATCAGCGAGATCGCGCGCGTGACGCGCGGCTTGTCGACGCGCAGCGCGACGAGTTCGGGATCGTGCAGATGCATCGTGTAAAGGCTCGGCAGCACGGCGGTCGCGAGGCCGTTGCGCGCAAGCGCGTAGAGCGGCTCGGTGTATTCCATCCGGTACGTGACGTTCAGGCGCAGCTTCTCGGCGCCGCCGGTGCGATGCAGCGATTCGCTGACGCTGCCGCGCACGAACACCGCGAGCTCGCGATCGACGAGCCTGGCCCACGTGACGCTCTTCGCGCGGGCAAGCGGATCGTCATGCCGCACGACGATCACGATCTCGTCCTCGAAGAGCTGCTGGTAGCGCAGCGTGCCGTCGTCGCTGTCCGGTTCGCGCACGCCGATACCGAGATCCGCGACGCTGTCGCGCACGGCTTCGACGAGCGCGCTGTTCGGCAGATCGGTGAGGGTGAAGCGCAGCGTCGGATGCGCGTCGCGCAGTGCATTGAGCGCGGGCAGCAGGCGGCCCGCGACCGACGGGATGAACGCGATGCGCACGGTCTGGATGCGTTCGCTGATGAGCCGCGTCATGTCGTCGAAGGTGCCGCGCGCCTGGTTGAGCAGGCGTTCGGCGAGCGGCAGCACGGCTTCGCCCGCGGAGGTGAGCGTGAGCCGGTGCGCGGAGCGCGCGAACAGGCGCCCGCCGAGCAGGAACTCGATCTGGCGGATCGACGCGGTGAGCGCGGGCTGCGTAAGGGACAGCGCCTGCGCGGCCTGCGTGAAGCTGCGTGCGTGGGCGAGCACGACGAAGTGCTGGACCTGCCGCAGCGTGAGCGCGGGCAGCAGCGACGAGCGGTCGGACGACATCGGGCAATAGCGGTCGGGATGCGGTACGCGGCAGTATAAGACCGCGCTGCGTGAATCGACACAGGACAATATTCGGAATCACAGGAGAACCACCATGTCAGCGACTGACACGATGCCGGCGCACGCGCCGGCCAACTGGCTCGAACGCCGCTTCGCGCTCGCCGCGCGCGGCACGAGCGTGCGCACCGAGACGATCGCGGGCGTCACGTCGTTTCTCGCGGCCGCGTACCTGCTCGTCGTGATTCCGTCGCTGCTCGCGACGGGCGGCATGGAGCGCGGCGCGGCGACGACCGCGACGATCATCGTGTTCGTGCTGTTCACCACGCTGATGGGGCTCTATGCGAACCTGCCGTTCCTCGTCGGCCCCGGCATCGGCGGCTCGGTGATCATCGGCGTGACGCTCGCGACGACCGAGCACGTCGGTTGGCAAACGGGCCTGGGCATCGCCTGCGTATCGGGCGTGCTGTTCTTCCTGCTGACGATCCTCGGCGCGCGCGGCGTGGTGGTGCGGCTGATTCCGGTGCAGATCAAGCTCGGGCTCGGCGCGTCGATCGGGCTGTTCGTGACGATGCTCGGGCTGCGCAACGCGGGGATGGTCGTCGCGAACGCGAAGACCAACGCGTTCGCGCTCGGCAATTTCTCGCGGCCGGGCGCGCTCGTTGCGCTGATCGGCCTCGCGGTCGCGATCGTGCTGCAGGCGCGCAAGGTGCCCGGCGCGATCCTGATCGCGATCCTCGTGGCGGCCGCGGCCGGCGTGCCGCTCGGCGTCACGCATCTGCCCGCGTCGTTCGTGTCGCTGCCGCACAGCATCGCGCCGATCGCGTTCAAGCTCGACATCGGCAGCGCGTTGAGCCTCGCGGCCGCACCGTACCTGTTCGCGTTCTTCGCGGCGGAATTCTTCTCGACGCTCGGCACCGCGCTCGCGGTCGGCGCGAAGGCGAACCTGCTCGACGAGCAGGGCAACCTGCCGAACATCAACCGGCCGTTCCTCGTCGATTCGCTCGCGGCGACGCTCGGCCCCGTGTTCGGCATTCCCGCGCTGACCGCGCTGATCGAATCGGCGGCAGGCGTCGAGGCCGGCGGCCGCAGCGGGCTGTCGTCGCTGGCGGCGGCCGTGCTGTTCGCCGCGATGCTGCTGTTCGTGCCGGTCGCGCTCGCGATCCCGAAAGAGGCGACCGCGCCGGCGCTGATCCTGATCGGGCTGTCGATGTTCGCGACGATCCGCCATACGCATTTCGACGACTTCACCGATGCGCTGCCCGTGATGTCGATGGTGCTGCTCACGCTGATGTCGAACAGCTTCGGCACCGGCATCGCGGGCGGCCTGCTGTGCTACGTGCTCGTCAAGCTGCTGGCCGGCCGCTGGCGCGACGTGTCGTGGGGGCTCGTCGTGCTCGCGCTTCCGCTCGGCTACTACTTCTGGACCGTCGTGAAGCCGCACTGAGAGACGGCTTTCGCGACGCATCGGCACTACCCATAACGAGACTGCAATGAAGGCAACACCAGGTAACGTCCCGGCCGCGCGCACGGGCATCGAGATCACGCCGGCCCACCAGGCCTTCTTCCACGCGCTGCCGAAGGTCGAGCTGCATTGCCACCTGCTCGGCGCGGTGCGGCACGACACGTTCGTCGCGCTCGCGGCGCGCAGCGGCGCGCCGATCGAGCGCGCGGAGATCGACGCGTTCTACGCGCGCGGCGAGAAGCCGGTCGGCGTGCTGCATGTGCTGCGTGCGCTCGACCGGCATCTGCTCACGCAGCCCGACGACCTGCGGCGGATTGCGTACGAGTATCTGGAGGATGCGGCCGCGCACCACGTCCGGCATGCGGAATTCTTCTGGAATCCGACGGGTACGGTGCGCGTGTCGGGTATCGCGTATGCGGATGCACAGGCCGCGATCGTGACGGGTATTCGCGACGCCGCACGCGACTTCGGAATCGGCGCGCGCCTGATCCCGAGCATCGACCGCGAGCAGGATTCCGACGAAGCGGTGGCGATCGTCGAATGGATGAAGGCGAACCGCGCGGATGAAGTGGCGGGGCTCGGGATCGACTATCGCGAGAACGACCGGCCGCCGGAGCTGTTCTGGAAGGCTTACCGCAATGCGCGCGCGGCGGGCTTTCGCACGACCGCGCATGCGGGCGAGTTCGGGATGCCGTGGCGCAACGTCGAGACGGCCGTCGATCTGTTGCAGGTCGATCGCGTCGATCACGGTTATACGATCGTCGACAACCCGGAGTTGTGCGCGCGCTATGCGGAGCGCGGGATCGTCTTCACCGTCGTGCCGACGAACTCGTACTACCTGCGCACGCTGCCGCCGGAGCAATGGGCGGAACTTCATCCGATGCGCAAGATGCCGGGCCTCGGGCTGAAGATCCATCCGAACACCGACGATCCGACGCTGCACAAGGTCAATCCGTCGGAGGCATGGGAGCTGATGTTCAGCCATTTCGGCTTCACCGTGGCCGAGCTGAAGCAGTTCATGCTGAACGGGATCGACGGCGCATGGGTGGACGACGCGACGAAGGCTGCGTGGCGTGCGGCGTGGGCGCCGGAGTTCGACGTGCTGGCTGCCACGCTCGCGGCCGGCTGAGCGCGGCGGCGTTTTACGCCGGCCGGTGCTTCAACCGGCCGGCGACTCGTTGTGCCGGAACAGCTTCACGACGCCCGGCAGGCCGCCGGCGTCGAGCAATTCCGCGTAGCGGTACAGCAGGTTCGCGATCGCGACTGCGCTCTGGGTCATGCGGGCTCCTCCCTCGTTGAGCGATGACGACGATGGTGCGCGGCGGCTCCGCTTCGTCCGGTTGGCCTGAGCCGGCACACGCCTCTCCATACCTTTTCATTTCCTGCACATCGCCGTCATGGGCACGCGCCCGCTGGCACGCGTCGCCCGCGTTCGCTATATTGGCGTCCGGTAGCGATTGGTCGTGTCGCAGCCGCCGTGCGCTGTCGCGCCGGATATTCCCAAAACAATTCGAAGAGAGAGGCTTCAGCCGTGCGTACCCCCTTGTTCTGTCTGCTGTTGCTCGCGTCGCTGTCCGCGCGGGCCGGCACTGCCTGCGATGCGTTGCTCGGCGATTACGCGCCGGCGGCCGGCAAACCCGCGACGCTGCGCGTCGAGAAAGTGAGCGGCGAGATCGTGCTGCGTGTGCGCGACGCCGGCCAGTGGAGTGTCGAAACGGCGCCGACGCACGAGGCCGAGCTGGAAACCGACGGTCCCGACAAGGCGCCGCCGGGCACCTGCGTGCTCGACGTGCCGGGCGGCGAACTGATCAAGCTGCCGATCGGCGCGCCGTATCAGGTCACATCGATTGCCGGCAAGAACTTCGAGACGAAGCATTCGACGACTGGCGTCGTGATGCTGGCGATACAAGGTTTTCAGGTCAACGGCATGGAACTGTATCCGGTCGCGCGCAGCGGCGATTCGCCGCCGGAGCCCGTGAAGGCGGTGGCGGGGCGGGAGATTGCCGGCGCGGGCCCGTGCCCGGGCCACCGTCCGCCCGACATGAGCCAGGCCGACTTCGATGCGCTCCCAGAAGCCGCGCACACGTATTTCGCCGAACTCGATCCGGTGCGGCAGCGCGCGTTCGTGTGCGGCCAGACGCTCGACGAGATCGTTGGCGACGGCCTGATGTCGAACGACGACAAGGAAATCGATACGATGTGGCGCCGGCTCGGCATGCTGTTGCGCGCGCATCAGGTGCCGCGTGACGAACTCGGCCGGGACGATCGCTGGCGCGTGGCCGGCCAGTTGCTGCGGCAGATCCGGCCCGACGCAGGCGCGCAGGCGTCGCCCGATCGCGCGCGCCGGCAGGCGCTCGTGCTCGACGCGCTGGTGCCGAACCTGCCGCCGCCCGACACGCTGCGCGATGGCCGCGAAGAGCACGCGAGCGACCTCATCGCCGAAATCGTGAAACTGCCGGAACCGGAGGCACTCGCCGCGCTCGGCAAGTTGCAGGCGCGCGGCGTGCTGCGCTGGCAGCTCCATGACAACAACCCGTACCGGCTCGCCGATGTCGCGTTGCCGGACGCATTGAATCCGCCCGTGGCCGCTTCGGTCTTCGTGCTGCTCGCGAAGGAGGCGAACCCGGACGTGCTGCATGACGATGCGCTGCTCGACGGCGAGGTGACCGCGCGCCGTGTCGACGGCGTGCAGCGCTTGCTCGACGCGGGCGTGAAGCCGTCCGCAAAAGTGCTGGCGGACGCCGCCGACACGCCGGAGATCCTGCGGCTGCTGAAGGCATCCACCGCACGCTGATGGCGGGCGAACCGACGCAATACGACGACAACAAGAACGAGGGCGACCCTTTTAATGGGCAATCGATCATGGCTGTATCTCCAGGCCGGTGACGGCGACGACGCGCGAACGATCGCGCTCGCGGAATCCAACAATCACTTTCCGCTGCTGTGGCGCGTGCTGCTTGCCGACGGCGGTGCGGGCGACGCGATCACCGATCAGCGCATATTCGGCGATGCCGGCACGCCGAATCTCACCAGCGACGCGCGCACCGGGCTTGCGCGACTGAGCCGGCTCGCGTCGTTCGTCGTCTCGTATCCGCTGCCCGGCGACGATCCGGCGCTCGCGCGCCAGTTCGATGCGGTCGTGCGGCATCTCGGCGAATCGATCGATGCGCTCGGCGACGCGCACGGCGCCCCCCGGTTTTCCGCGAATCTTGACGAGTTGTCGTGGCTCGACGGCGGCGATCCGAACGACTACATCGACCAGGAACGCGATACCTGCACGCGGCTGTGGTGGCAGGTCGCGAACTGCATGGATTTCCGCGACGTGCGCGGCGTGCGCGATGCGCTCGAGATCGAGTCGCCGCCCGACTGGCGCGACTGGGCGTGGGGCTTCGGGTTCGGCGGCCTGTTGCATCACTATTTCGTTCGTCAGGAACCGCCGCGCGGCGTGGCGTTTGCCGAGCTGTTCGATGCCGGCGAAGTGCACGGCGGCCGGCTCGGCTACGGCACGTTCAGCTTTCGCGCACGTAACGGGCTGTGGGGTGTGCGACGTGAAACCAACGATGCGTGGCACGTGATCGTGCCGCCCGAGTGGACGAACCTGTGGACGAGCGGCGCGCGTGACGACCGGCTCCTGTGGGCCGAACGTGACGGGAAGGTCGGCCTGCTGTCCGCCGATGGCGATGTCGACCGCGACGGCGATGGCGACGGCGACGAGATGCGGGTCGTGCGCGAACCGTCGTTCGATGCCGTGTGGGATTTCAGCGGCGACGTCGCCTGCGTGCGCGTCGGCGAGCGATTCGGGCTCGTGCGCACGGACGGCACGTGGGTGCTCGAACCGTCGCTCGACGATTTCGGCGACTTCACGGGCGGAGTCGCGTCCGCGAGCCTGGACGGCCGCTGGGGCTTCGTCGACACGCGCGGTGCGTGGGCGATTCCGCCGCGTTTCGACGATGCGCACGAGTTCGAGAACGGCACCGTCGCGGCGGTATCCGAGGGCGAAGGGTGGGGGCTGATCGGGCGCGACGGACAATGGCGCGCGCAGCCCGAGTGGGACGCGCTCGAATGGTCGTCCGAATGCGGCGCCTTCGTCGCGCGGCGCAACGGTCACGTCGGCCTCGTCGATGCGAAAGGCCGCGTCGTCGTCGAGCCGCATTATGCGGAAGTCGCCAGGCTGACTGACGACGAACGGACGGACATGCTGACCGAGCTCGGCGCGATCCGCCATATCGTGCGGCGCGACGACGGGCGTTGCGCGATCGTCGACGGGCAGGGCCGCGTGCTGACGCCGTTCGACTTCGTCAACATGGGGGCGCTGCCGTGGTTGCCCGATGACGAAGCCGTGCCGGGCGAGCTGTTCACGCGTTACGCGATCGGTGTCCTGCCGGGCGAGCCGGTGCAGCTCGCGATCTGCGATCTCGAGACGGGCGCGACGCTCGTGCAGGGGCGCTACGACGACGTGGCCGGCCTGTTCTGGGGCGCCGGTCACGGCTGGCTGGCGTGTGTGGAGGAAGAGGGCGGCAACGACGTGCGTGCGACGGTGCTTCGCGCGGACGGCACCGTGCTGCATCCGGCGCGTTACACGCGCATCGGTGACGATGCGCTGTTCGACGACGATCGCGACGCCGCCGACGGACACGCGATGCTGATGCCGTGGTTCGTCCGCCGTGTCGCAGTCGCGCAGAACTGGAGCCTGGGCGAACCGGTCGCCGCCTTGCGCGACGACGGCGTGCCCGTATGGCTGTACGCGGACGGGCAAGCGACGACGACGCTTCGATAGGCCGAGCCGTTGTCGTGGAGGCCGGCGTGGCGCGCCGGCATGCCGATCAGCGGAAGAACTTCAGCCAGTCGAACAGGCCCGGATGCGGCGCGCGCCGCCGCGGCGCCGGCGCGCTGCGCGGCCGGAAATCCGGCGAGAACTGCGCGTGCGGATCGATCGCCCGCGCGCGCAGCGCCGCATCGTAGAAACTGCCGACGATCGGCAGCGCGCTGTGCGCGCCCGCGCCCCAGTAGTCGCTGCGCAGCGTCACGCTGCCATCGTCGAAGCCGACCCACGCACCGGCCACGAGCTGCGGATGCATCAGGATGAACCAGCCGTCCGCGTTGTCCTGCGTCGTGCCCGTCTTGCCGGCGACGTCGACGCGAATGCCATACCGTGAACGAATGTCGGCGCCGGTGCCGCGATCGACGACATCGCGCATCACGTCGACCAGCGTCTGCGCGGCGGGCTCGGGCAACGCGCGTTCGGGCGGTGCGCTGCCGAAGACGGCGAGCACCTTGCCGTCGCGATCCTCGATGCGCGTGATCATCTGCGGTGCGACGTATACGCCGCGGTTCGCGATCGTGCCGTACGCGGATACCATCTCCTTCAGCGTGACGGGGCTCGTACCGAGCGCGAGCGACGGCACCGCGTCGAGCGGGCTCTCGCGCACGCCCATCGCGCGGGCGAGCTGCGCGACCTTCGCGGCGCCTTCGTGCTGCATCACCTGCGCGGTGATGCGGTTGCGCGACAGCGCGAGCGCATCGCGCAGCGTCATCGGCTCATCGGTCGGCGGCTCGGCATCGGTCGGGCGCCAGACCGCGCGCCCGTCGATCGGGATCGCCACGGGACGGTCCATGAACGTATCGCCCGGCCGCATGCCGTCCGCGAACGCGGCGCCATAGACGAACGGCTTGAACGTCGAGCCGGGCTGGCGCCGCGCCTGCGATACATGATCGAACGGCTCGCTACCGAAATCGGGGCTGCCGACCCACGCACGGATCGCGCCGTTGCGCGGATCGATCGCGACGAAGCCGGCCTGCACCTGCGTCTTGCGCTCGCACAGCGCGCGCATGAAATCGCGATTGGCGCCGAGCCGCTTCAGCGCCACGACATCGGTCAGCCCCGCGTCGCGCGCCTGCCGATAGTCGGGCGTCTGGCGGATGAAGCCGCGGAACAGGTCGTTGCGCAGCCCGCAGCCGGACGGGCCGCGCCACGCGCTGTCGGCGATCGCCTGCAGCCGTTCGGTCTGCCGCGTCAGCGCCTGCGTCGCCATGTCCTGCAGCCGCGCGTCGAGCGTCGTGCGCACGACGAGTCCATCGGAGTACAGATCGTAGTTGTTGCGATCGGCCCACGCGATCAGCCATTTGCGCAACTGCACCGCGAAGTGCGGGGCGAGGCCGGGCTGCCCCGACTGCGGCTCGAAGTCGACGCGCAGCGGCTGGCGCTGCAGTTTCGCGAGCTGCTGCGGCGTCAGCATGTGCATCTGCGCCATCCGGTCGAGCACGATGTTGCGTCGCTGTACCGCGCGCTCCGGGTTCAGCACCGGGTTGTAGTAGCTGTTGCCCTTCAGCATCCCGACGAGCGTCGCGCTTTCGACGATGTCGAGCTGGTCGGCCGACTTGCCGAAGTAGGTGCGCGCGGCCATTTCGACGCCGTACGCGTTGTACAGGAACGGCACGGTGTTCAGGTAGGTCTCGAGAATCTCGTCCTTGCTGTACACCGACTCGATCTTGAACGCGGTGATCAGCTCCTTCACCTTGCGCGTGAGCGTCGGCGCGCGGCCGACTTCATCCGGATACAGGTTGCGTGCGAGCTGCTGCGTGATCGTCGAGCCGCCCTGGCGGTCGCCCGAGAACGTGTGCAGTCCGGCCGCGAGCGTGCGGCGCAGGTCGATGCCGTGATGCGCGTAGAAACGGTGGTCCTCGGTCGCGATCAGCGCGTCGACCATGTGCGGCGAGATCTGCTTGAGCGGCACCCATTCGCGGTTGACGGGGCGAAACTCGGCGATCAGCTGGCCGTCGGCGGACAGCACGCGCGCGGGACGATCGATGCGCGCCTTGCGGATGTCGCCGATGCTCGGCGTGAACGGGACGAACGCGAGCAGCACCAGCAGGCCCAGCACCGGGATCGCGGCGAGCGTCAGCGCGACGCCGCGTCGCGTCGGATGACGCAGGCGATGCAGCACGCCGGCGCCCAGCGCGCGGAGGCGCACGCCGCAGGCGGCGGCGAACGGTACGACGCGGGCGCGGCAACGGAGCCACGCGTCTCGGAGAAGCGGCACGAAGCGATTCAAGGCGGCAGGAGCGCGGATGGAAGAGGCGCGATCCTAGCAAACGACACGCGTGCGACGCCCGCCAAAACAGCCGTTTGCTTGCAGGATTTACAGACGATTACGTTTGTTGCCCGCCGACAACCTTTTATGGCGCGGCGTGGCACGATTCTCCCGACGAATCGCGGCCGGCGCCGCCCGCGCTCGAAGCCGTCGGGTCAGCGTGGCACGGCGCCGTCGGCGGCCATTGCGACCACCTCCGCGAGGCGCTGGGCGGCCGCTTCCATCTGCGCGCGGCCGAACCCGCCGAAGCCGAGCACGAGCCCCGGGCGGGCCGTGCCCGGCGCGAACGTCGGCGACACCGCGCGCACCGCGACGCCGGCTTGCGCGGCGCGCTCGACCACGTCGAGATCGTCGATCCCTTCCGCGAGCCACAGCACGACGTGCATGCCCTGGTCGCCCGGCTGCACCCACGCGCGTTCGCGCGGCAGCCGCGCACCGAGCGTGTCGATCAGCAGCGTGCGCTGTTCCGCATACACGCCGCGCACGCGGCGGATGTGGCGGTCGAGGTGGCCTTCCGCGATGAACGCGGCCAGCACGTGCTGGTCGGCGGTCGGCACATGACGATCCATCAGCACGCGGGCGCCGCAGAACGCGGGCACGAGATCGTCGGGCGCGATCACGTAGCCGAGCCGCAGCGACGGAAACAGGATCTTGCTGAACGTGCCGAGGTAGATCACGCGGTCGGGGTCGAGCCCTTGCAGCGACGGGAACGGATGGCCTTCGTAGCGCAGCTCGCTGTCGTAATCGTCCTCGACCACCCACGCGCGTTGCCCACGCGCCCAGGCGAGCAGCGCATTGCGCCGCGCCATGCTGAGCGGCATGCCGAGCGGATACTGGTGCGACGGCGTGACGAACGCGACCCGCGCATGCGGCGCGAGACGGATGCCGGCGTCGACGTCGATGCCGTCGGCGTCGACCGGCACCCGCACCATCGCGTCGCGCCGTCCGGTGCTGTCGAGCAGCGCGGTGATGCCGCGATAGGCCGGATTCTCGATGATGGTCGGGATGCCGCGGCCTTCGTCGCCGAGCATGATGCCCCACGCGTCGTTCAGCTCGATCTCGCTGCTCGAGTTGCTGCGGTTGCCGACCTTGTCCTTCAGCCGCTGGATCTCGAC